>DWVA01000204.1 GCA_019120475.1 Candidatus Blautia intestinipullorum
ACTTTTACCTATTCAAAGTGGAAATAAACTTTTCACTTCAGCGAAAGAACAAAGTCAATATAAAATATAAAAAATACGTGACATTACCTTACTGAAACTGTAAAATTAAGCTTAGGAGTTTTCTTAATTGCAGATCTACAGTATACGAGGAGGCGATATAATGAAAAAGAAAAGTACAGCAGGTTTGATGGCTACAGTTATGGTCATTACAAGTGTTTTTTCTGGAACATCTTCTGTAATGGCAGCAGATTTATTTAGTGATGGCAGCGTACAGTCTGTAGAGTCGGCAGATGACTGGAATGATGTGCCTTTAGAAGAGGAGGCGTTCTTATCAGAGACGACTGTGACAGGCTCTGCTGAAAATCAGAGTGGTGAACAAATCAGTGAAACAACTGTTCAGAATGGAAATGAATCAGTTAGCAATATGGCGGAAAATCCATTGCAGATGGACACGGACGTAGAAACAGAAAATTCAGAAAATACGAATCCGGAAATTACAATAGAAGAAATCGGAGAAAATGAAGAAGCTATAGATGTTGAGGAACTCGAAAAAACTACTGTTCCGGAAGAAGCAGGAAACAGCTCTGACGGTGAAAATTTTTCCGGCCAGACAGCTCAGGAAGAATGGTCTGACGGAATAGAGGAAAACCAGGTTCTTTCTATGCCGTCTGATACAAATACAAATGCGGATATTGTAGACAGTGGTACCAGTGGAGAGAATGTGACATGGACGTTGGATAGTGAAGGAACATTAACTATAAGCGGAACAGGAACAGTGTCTAATAATTGGCGGGACAATGTGAATTATAGAGCGGTTAAAAAAATTATTATAAATGAAGGAATAACAGGTATTGGTGGATCAGTATTTAGAGAGTGCAACCAACTAATACAGGTCAGTCTTCCATCAGGTTTGAAAACAATAGGAGCGGGGGCATTTGATTCATGTCAGCAGCTGCAGCAGATCAATTTACCTTTAGGGCTTACAGCCATTGAAGAAGAAACATTTAACTATTGTATTTCTTTAGGGGAAATCGATATTCCATCCAGTGTTACAACAATAGGAAACAAAGCGTTTTGGGACTGCCAAAATTTAGAAAAGGTAAATTTTTCTAAAGGAATCAGAAGTATAGGAGACTGGGCGTTTCGAGATTGTAAAAAGTTAAAACAGATAAATTTGCCGTATGGAGTTACTGATATAGGAGATCTGGCTTTTGAAAATTGTCAGGGGTTGGAAGAGGCTTATATTCCCTCCAGTGTAATAACCATAGGAAATGCAGCATTTCAATCATCGGGGTTAATAAAAGCTGAAATACCATCGAGTGTAAAAAGTCTTGGAGAAAGTATATTTAATACCTGCAAATCTTTAAGGGAGGTAAAACTGCCTGAAGGAATCACTGAAATTCCGGATGAGATGTTTGCGGCCTGTGCATTAGAAAGGATTGATATTCCAGATAGTGTTACGGTGATTGGAGATGGGGCATTTAATCTTAATTTTTCATTAAAAGAAATAGAAATACCGGAAATGGTGACTATTATTGGCGCATATGCATTTAATCAGTGTTATGCATTGGAAAGTATTATCATTCCCGCCAATGTCGAAGTCATATCATCGGATGCCTTTAGTCGCTGTTCTTCTTTAAATAACATTGTTTTTGAGGGAAATAAACCAAGCATTGGAACTCCATTTGTAGACGTAACAGCAAATGGATATTTTCCACCAGATAATCCTACCTGGGCTGGAATAACATCTTCCTGGGGCGGAGGTAATTTCCGGTGGAATGTAAAAGCCATAGAGGTGTCTTTGGATAATGAAGTTTATATATATACGGGGGAACAAATCAAACCAGAGGTGACAGCTACCTGTGAAGGCAAAGTTCTTACAGAAGGCGCAGATTATAATGTATCCTATAGTAATAATATTGAAGTTGGAACAGCGACAGTCACTGTCACGGGAAACGGGGATTATGGAAGCGCTTCTGTTGATTTTGAAATTGTAGAAGCAAATGATATTCGCTCCTGCCGTATAATAAAAGCGGAGGACGCCTTTGTTTATACCGGCTCAGAAATAGAACCAAAGATTACTCTTATTGCAGATCACGGGAATGGAGAAATACTGGTTTATGGAACAGATTATACTATTACTTATGAAAATAACATTAAGCCGGGGAAAGCACTCATAAAAGTGACAGGGTGCGGAGACTATGTGGGTGAAGCGGAGATATCTTTTATTATTCTTCCCAGAACAGTGGAGCAGCTTCAGTCAGAGCATCATGTGGGATGGGCTGACGTTTACTGGGCGCCGCGGGAAGAGGCTGACGGATATGAGATTCGTTATTATCCCAGTGACAGTTTAAAAGATGTGATAATTCAGGATGTTCCGGTTACAGAGAACAGTTCAGAACTGATAAACATAAAACTGGAAAATCTTGAGAGAGGAAAGAACTATATAATAGATGTCGCAGCATATACACAGGGAAGGGATGGAGAAGCAGTTCCTTATTACAGTGAAGAGAATGAGATAGAAATGAGTGTTCCCAATCTTCCTCTGATAGGAGATTGCTGGGGATTTTCCAATCCCGGAATTGTTTTGGGAACTTCCCAATATTATGAACGTTATCTGACAAAAGCTCAGGCAGAGGAATATACGAAATTATTGGGGATACGGATTGAGGGTGTCTGCTTTGGCATGTGCCTGTCCATAATTAATTCCTGGTTTTCTGATTCCCCCACCTGTGCAGAGCTTGGAGTGGGCAGATTGTCGGAAGTGACTTCGCTATCTTTTAATTCTGCAGTAAAGGATGCAGTGATGTACGCTCAAGCATTTGAGGCTTACTCCAACATTCATGGCTATGGATATGCGCTTCCAGAGGAGTCTTTTAATAATATACTGATTGCGGTGGAGGCCTATCTGGAAGGACATAATCCGGTAATTTTAAAGCTGGTTAAACGAAACGGCAGTGGAAAAGCGATAGAAGGACATTCGGTGCTGGCGCTTGATTACGAAATTGAATCAGAAGAGCAGGCAAAGATTAAGATTTATGATCCTAATTGGCCGGGACAGGAAAGATATATATATTTCAGGGGAAACGCAGAGAATTATACTTCCTGGGAGTATGATACCGGCAGCGGAATCTGGGGAAATGTAAGCGGCAATGTGTCGGAGAATAGGGAGGACCTGGAGCTGGGGCATACATATTATACGCTGGGAGCAACTATGACTTATGGCAGCGGTGAATTCAGTGTTGTAGGCAGTCAGGCAACCAGCAATCTGAATCTGACCGCACCGCGTATTATGGATGGTGAAGGCAGTCTTTTGATAGTTGATGCACAAGACGAAAATGCAGAACCAGACCCCGGCGCATGGCTGGAGAACGGCTCTCTGATCGAACTTGAACCCAGTGGATCAGACGGTTCTGCGGCATCAATTATAAAAGCATACTGGCTGAAAGGAGCAGATTCATATAAGTTTAATAATGTTCCCTCCAATGTGAAATTGACCCTTGCCTCCGGCGATTATGCCGTTACGGCAACAGCAGACGAAAACTGCGATATTACTATATCGGCAGGAAACGAAATTGAGAATGCCGTACAGATACTGGCGGGAAGTCCTCCTTCTGTGGAGACCTCATTCAGCACCTATTCAGGGACGGCGAAAAAGGTTGTAACATTTATGGGAACGGCTCAGTCAGGAACTGTTCTGAAGATTTTTCAGTCAAATTCTTTAGTGAAACTTACTGGTATCACAGATCTCAGTGTGAGTCAGGAGACTTTGAACAGGGATGAATACGAGTATGTTCCTGTAGATACAGGGAATGAGTTGTCTGCAGACGGACTGGATCCGGTGAAAGAATATATTTTAGGAGAAAGTATTTCCGGGGATGGTTCCACGGCCCTGATGGAAGACAGCAACGGGGATGGACAGGGTGACAAGGTGGTTTCTGTGCTGCAAAGACCTGTAGATCTTGCCTCCTGTACGCTGGCTCTTTCCGGGACATCATTCACCTACAGCGGAGATCCGCAGAAACCTGGGGTTACAGTGAAGAGCAACCGGGAAACTCTGATTCAGGGAACAGATTATGATGTTTCCTACTCCAACAATACAAATGTGGGGACTGCCACGGTGACGGTTACCGGAAAAGGGAGAGTTCAGGGGAAGGTTTCGTTAGATTTTACTATCAAAACGGCTCCGGTATCTGACAGTAGCATTTTCCTGTCCTTTACCGGATGTACTTATACCGGTTCAGCGCGGCGGCCGGGAGTTACGGTGAAACGCGGTTCCACGATCCTGAAAAACGGTACAGACTATACGGTTTCTTACAGTAATAACATCAATGCAGGAACTGCAGCAGTAATTGTTGCGGGAAAAGGTAATTACAGCGGAACAGCCAAAAAGAGTTTTACAATTAACCGTGCTTCATTGACTAGTTGTTCCATTGCGCTTTCCGCCACACGGTATTACTATAATGGGAACGCATTTAAACCTGGAGTTACGGTGAAAAAAGGTTCGGCAGTCTTAAAAAACGGAACACATTATACAGTTGCCTATTCCGGAAATGTGAATATCGGTACTGCGACAGCGATAGTTACAGGCAAGGGGAATTATACGGGTACAGTAAGAAAAAGCTATACGATCACCACTGCAGTGGGCCGGGTTTATACGGTAGGAGCATTTAAATATAGAGTCACTAACGCCAATGTAAACGGTACAGGCACTCTTGCTCTCATCGCACCCAAGAGCCGTTACTATACAGGAGTTACTATTCCTGCTACAGCGAAGATCGGTGGGGTAAATTTTAAAGTGACAACCATCTATCTTCGGGCTTTCAGGAACTGTCGGAGGCTAAAAAAAGTAATCGTCGGTAATAATGTAACCACTATATGTCATTATGCGTTTCAGGGATGCACGAACCTTCAGTATATTGCTCTTGGAAGCAGAGTAAAGGTGATAGGTAAATATGCATTTTATGGAGATAAAAAACTGAAGGGAATTACCATCAAATCAAGATATATCAGAAGTGTGGGAACAAGAGCCTTCAGAGGTATCTACAGCAGAGCTGTTATTAAGATGCCAAGAGCAAAATATACGTCATATAAACGGCTCTTCCGGGGAAAAGGATTAAGCAGCCGTGTAACATACAGGAGATATTGATTCAGTAAAAAAAGTGGAAGCAGGTTGTATAGAATAAACGGGAAGGGGAGTTGCGGAGACAGCTCCTCTTTTCTTCTCAATCCTTCTTGTAGAAAGGAGAAGTTTTTGCTATACTGAATCAAAAATCATGATGCTAGGCCGGAAGCTTCGGATGATTTTGGATCTTACTGAGGCGGAGACAGAATTTGTAGATTGCAAAGGAGAAGTTTATGAACAGATCTGATGAGAAAAAAGTGCAGGAGAAACCGGTGAAAATAGCTATTCTGGAAGGCAGCAGTCTGGGAGCGGATATGGATTTTTCTCCTTTTTATGAGCTGGGAGAAGTGGCTTTTTATCCGAAAACATCCCCGGAAGAAATGCCGGAACGTGTCAGGGATGTGGACATTATCATAGCCAATAAGCTGCCTATGTGCGCGGCAACACTGGAACAGGCAGAGAAGCTGAAACTGATCTGCCTTACTGCCACCGGCATTAATAATCTTGACGGAGACTACCTGGTGTCCAGAGGGATCCGGGCCTGCAATGTGGCCGGATACTCTACGGGAGCGGTGGCGCAGCATACGTTTGCCCTCCTTCTTTATGTGTGGGAAAAGCTGCGCTACTATGACGATTATATAAAGTCCGGGGAATATTCCCGCAGCAGTACGTTTTCTCACTATGCGGAAAAGTTTTATGAGCTGGAGGGAAAAACATGGGGGATTATAGGAATGGGAGCCATTGGCCGGAAGGTTGCCCGGATCGCAGAAACATTCGGCTGCCGTATTCTCTGTTATTCCGCTTCGGGGACAAAGTACGATTTTCCGGAACAGAACTGGAAACAGACGGATTTTGACACTCTGCTGGAAGAATCGGACATTATATCCATTCATGCTCCGCTGAACAGATATACAGAGAATCTGATCAACCTGGACGTTCTCCGGAAAATGAAAAAAACGGCGGTTCTGGTCAATGTTGCCAGGGGGCCCATTGTAAATGAGGAGGATCTGTACACAGCTCTTGTGGAAAATGAGATCGCGGGAGCAGCTCTCGACGTATTAAAAGAGGAGCCCATGGCTCCGGATAATCCTCTTCTTAAGATCCAGGACAGCAAAAAGCTTATAATCACCCCTCATATGGCCTGGGCTCCGGTGGAGACAAGAACACGCTGCCGGGATGAGGTGGCGGAAAATATAAAGGCGTTTCTTGCCGGAAAGGACAGAAACAGGGTTTACTGATATGGGAAAAAAGAGAATTATCTGGATCGAGCTGCTGCGTGTCGCTGCCTGTGTCGCTGTTATCATGCTTCATGCGGGATCACAGCATTTCCGGGATATTCCCATAGATACGTTTACCTGGAAAGTATCGAACTTTTACCATGGATTTACCCGGTTTGCGGTGCCCTGCTTCATTATGATCAGCGGCGCCCTGTATCTGGACAAAAAGCGCACATGGAGCCTGAAAAAGCTGTGGGAGAAGAACATCCTTCCGGTAGCTGCGGCTTACGTGTTCTGGCAGTTGTTTTACGGAGTATACCGGATAATGATAACAGGGAGCGCGCCAGTGGGAAGCGCCCGTTTTCTGAAAAAGCTGCTTGTCTATTTCAGCGACGCTTATTTTCATTTGTGGTATCTGCCTATGCTGATAGGTCTGATGATCCTGACTCCGCTGATATGGGAGATTGTAAACAGTCCCCGGGGAAAACAGTGGGAAGGATATATGATCCTTTTGTTCCTGGTCTTTAAGATCGCGGTATATACGATCACTATTTTTCCTCTGCCCTGGATGGAAGATATAAAAGTACTGCTTAATACAGTACAGCCCACGCTTGTGACAGATTTTGCAGGCTATTTTGTGCTGGGACATTATCTGTACGAATATGGTCTGCCCGGCAAAGCGGAGCGGGCGGCGTATATTCTCGGGCCGGTGATGATCCTTCTGGGGATAGTCCTCTGCCAGTGGAGATCCCTGAAGCTGGATCAGCCTGTGCAGGCGTTTTACGACAACTATACGCTGGCGGCTTTCTGCTGGAGTTCCGCAGTATTTCTGTTTTTTAAGAATGTACTGGGAAAGATCCGGTGGAGTGAAAGACAAGAAAAGACGATATGTTATCTGGGAAGCTGTACCTTCGGCATTTATCTGATCCATGCGTTTTTCCGGGACGTTCTGCACAGACTGGGAATTGACAGTATGATGATGCAGAATACAGTGATCGCAGTGCCGCTGACAGTGCTGGCAATATTTGCGTTAAGCCTTGCCGCTGTTTCGGTGATGAAGCATATACCGGTGGTAAAAAAATGGATCATATAATGTTGGTGAAAGCTGTATGACAGAAGACGGGAAGATATTCCGGAGCATAAAAACAGAAAGGCATATATCAGAACGGTGATCGCGGAGGTTGACAGAAATGAAGAACAAAAGAAAAGAAGGAAAGCTGCACAGAGAAGAATTCCGGCGGGCGGTTCAAATGGAACTGAAAGAACACAGAAGCTCTTTTATCGTGTTTTCGATCTTACGTTTCCTGGTGCTCGTCTGCCTGGTGCGTCAGGCGTTCCTACACAACTATGAAGGACTTTTTCTCAGCATTCTCACATTGCTTTTACTGTATATTCCAAGCTGGATACAGGTGAAGCTTCGGATAGAGATTCCTACAGGACTGGAAATCGCAATTCTGTGTTTTATTTTTGCCGCGGAGATACTGGGAGAGATCAATGCGTTTTATATCATGATCCCCGGATGGGACACGATCCTGCATACACTGAACGGATTTCTCTGCGCCGCCATAGGCTTTTCGCTTGTGCTGCTTTTGAATAACGATGAGAGACTGACTTTTGAGCTTTCTCCGTTCTTTCTGGCATTGGTGGCGTTTTGTTTTTCCATGACGGTAGGCGTCATCTGGGAATTCTTTGAATGTGCTATGGATCAGTTCTTAAGGCTGGATATGCAGAAGGATACCATCATCCATGCGGTCAGCAGCGTCATGCTGGACCAGGCAGGGGGAAATCATCCGGTATCCATACGGGATATTGCAGATGTGATCGTGGTTCACAGCGATGGAACAAAGCAGGCGCTGGGACTTGGCGGCTACCTGGACATTGGTCTTCTGGATACGATGAAAGACCTTTTTGTGAACTTTATCGGCGCTGTCGTATTTGCCGTGATCGGATTTTTCTATGCCCGAGGAAAAGGAAAAAAGGGCGTGATCTCACTTTTTGTCCCGCGGAAAAAGGCGCGGAATAAAGATTATCTTTCCATTGTAAAAAGAAAGCTGGAATAAAAATCCAGCCTCAGTCCTCTTCGATAACCTGTATTTCCAGGTAATCGAAATCAATATGTTCTATAAAACTGTCCTGTGAAAATCTCGTTCTGGAATGACGGCGGAAATCAGCAATGGAGCTGTCAAGCCAGATGGGATTTTCCAGGTCAAACTGATAACAGATCCCTTCCAGACAGCGGAATACCTTATGTGTTCTTGTGTCGTCAGAATCGTCGCAGATGACGGTATCTTTTACCAGACGGTTGTGTTTCCATATCTTTCCCCATAAACGGAACATGGCAGTTTCCTCCTTATGCTATCGTTAATGTACAAAGGACTGCATTGTTCCCTTGTATATTAACGCTAAGTATATACAGAATCGCAGGAGAAGTAAAGAGTATCTTTGCGGATTTGATACATGGCTGGGAGGTTTTTTCCCCAAATACAGATATCCCATTGCGGATTCTTTAGAAATCTACTATAATAAAGTGGCATGTAGCTGAAAACGAGTGCCTGCTGTGGAGAACAGAGGCGTTTTCAGATGTAAAAAATGAAATGAACAGTGAATGGAGGAATCATTATGAAGTTGTACGACAGCGGAGTTTATCTAGTAAACGGCCGTGATATCGTAGAAGAAGGACAGATGTCCCAGCCTGTTTCTAAAGAAGAGGCGAAGAAAAATACGATTGCCTATCATATTCTGGAGTCTCATAATACATCCGGAAATATGGAGAAGCTTCAGATAAAATTTGACAAACTGACCTCTCATGACATCACTTTTGTGGGAATCATTCAGACTGCCAGAGCTTCCGGCCTGGAAAAGTTCCCGGTGCCCTATGTGCTGACAAACTGCCATAATTCTCTCTGTGCGGTAGGCGGAACCATCAACGAGGACGATCACATGTTTGGCCTTACCTGCGCGAAGAAATACGGCGGCGTATATGTTCCTCCTCATCAGGCGGTCATTCATCAGTACGCCCGTGAAATGCTGGCCGAAAGCGGCAAAATGATCCTGGGCTCCGACAGCCATACCCGTTATGGAGCTCTGGGAACCATGGCAATGGGAGAAGGCGGAGGAGAACTTGTAAAACAGCTTCTGTCTCAGACTTATGATATCAACATGCCGGGTGTGGTAGCCATTTATCTGAAAGGGGAGCCGCGTCCGGGAGTAGGTCCCCAGGACGTTGCGTTGGCAATTATCGGAAAAGTTTTTGCAAACGGATATGTGAAGAATAAGGTTATGGAATTTGTAGGACCGGGCGTAGCGGGATTAAGCGCGGATTTCCGTATCGGAATCGACGTAATGACTACAGAGACCACCTGTCTTTCCTCTATCTGGCAGACAGATGACAAAATCGAAGAATTCTACGAGATCCATGGAAGAAAAGAAGCGTACAGGAAGCTGCAGCCCGGAGATATTGCTTATTACGACGGCTGCGTAGAAGTGGATCTAAGCGAGATCAAGCCTATGATCGCAATGCCGTTCCATCCCAGCAATACATATACCATTGACGAGCTGAACGAGAATCTGGAAGATATCCTTGCGGATGTTGAGAAGAAGGCTCTGGTAAGTCTGGACGGGAAAGTTGAATTCAGTCTGAGGGATAAGATCGTTGATGGAAAACTTTATGTAGAACAGGGAATCATCGCCGGCTGCGCAGGCGGCGGATTTGAAAATATCTGCGCCGCTGCCGATATTCTCCGCGGTGCAAGCATCGGTTCCGACGCGTTTACATTAAGCGTTTATCCGGCAAGTACGCCGATCTATATGGAACTGGCAAAGAACGGCGTTCTGGCGGATCTGCTGAAAACGGGAGCTGTTGTCAAGACAGCATTCTGCGGCCCCTGCTTCGGAGCAGGCGATACTCCGGCCAATAATGCGTTCAGTATCCGTCATACCACGAGAAACTTCCCCAACCGTGAAGGTTCCAAGATCCAGAACGGCCAGATTTCTTCCGTCGCTCTGATGGACGCAAGGTCTATCGCGGCTACAGCGGCGAACAAAGGATTCCTGACTTCAGCGGAAACATATACGGGAGATTATACAAACCAGAAGTACTTCTTCGACAAAACGATTTATGAAAACCGTATCTTTGACAGCAAGGGAGTTGCCGATCCTTCAGTGGAGATACATTTCGGCCCGAATATCAAGGACTGGCCGGCGATGCCGGAACTGGCTGAAAATCTGATCCTGAAGGTGGTTTCCGAGATCCATGATCCGGTAACGACCACAGACGAGCTGATCCCCTCCGGAGAAACTTCCTCTTACCGTTCCAATCCTCTGGGACTGGCGGAATTTACTCTGTCGAGAAAGGATCCCGCCTATGTGGGAAGAGCAAAGGAGATCCAGAAAGCCCAGAAGGCTATTCAGGAGGGCTCCTGTCCTGTAGAGGCTGTTCCGGAGCTGAAAGAAGTAATGGAGACGGTGAACAGCCGCTTTCCGGAGATCGGAAAGGGAAATCTCGGCGTAGGAAGCACGATTTTTGCAGTGAAGCCCGGAGACGGTTCCGCCCGCGAACAGGCGGCCTCCTGTCAGAAAGTGCTTGGCGGGTGGGCCAATATCGCCCATGAGTATGCGACAAAGCGTTACCGTTCCAATCTGATCAACTGGGGAATGCTTCCGTTTGTAATTCCGGAAGGTGAGCTTCCGTTCCAGAACGGGGATTATCTCCTGTTCCCGGAGATCCGGAAAGCCGTTGCGGAAAAAGCCGCAGATATTACAGGATATGTGGTAAAACCGGAAGGTTTGAAGGAGTTCCATGTGACGCTGGGCGAACTGACAGATGACGAAAGGGAAATCATTTTACAGGGATGTCTGATCAACTATAACAGAAGCAGACGGTAAAAGGATACTGCGGCAGGTTCTTTGGGGAGCCTGCCGCTTTTTAAAAGTCAGGAAATAAACTTTATGATTTTACTCCTATTTCTCTATAATTTCTTATTTTAGAAACTTAATAAATTATCTAAAAATAATGTAAAATTTAAAATAAATAACAGATTAAAGCGAAAATATAAATATAGTATAATAAAAATAATGAAAAAATATCAAAAAAGTGTTGACAAATAAAAGACCTGGTGCTATTATATACTCATCAAAAGAAAACAAGAGAAATACAAAAGAAAATCATTCAATTCATAGTATATATAAATGCTACATGAAAAGGATGAAATAAGTCGAAAGGATAGGGTGAGTCCATTGGGAAAGTAGTATGACATCCATCAATATGAGGCAGTGATAGGAATCGGATTTCCTGCAAGAAAGACCTGATACATGGATAACTGTAAAGGATAACGGAACAGTCATTTAGAAATGAAGAAAATCTGAAAGAACCTGATCCGGTTTGTAAGCTGAAAGCGAATTTCAAAAGAGATACATTTATCAGATGTCAATCTGAAAAGCGTTATCAAAAAGAAAGAGCTGAAAGATATAAACTTTGGTAAAGAAGAACTTGAAGAGATAACCTGGCGAACAGGACTTCAAAAAGGAAATGACTGATTTCAGAAAACGTATCATAGGTATATAGAATCGATTTCTCATATTGAATAACTATCACGAACCTGATACAAAGACCTTCAAAAATGTGTGAAGAAACATTTATTGAAGAAGTATTTTCACCGGGTGCTTCGTCAGGAAGAAGAGTTCCAGAGAAGCGGGAGGAAGAATAAAATACTTTGAAATCCATATCTGAGAATTGAAAAGTCATTAATTGGCAAAACAGAAAGATTTACCTGAAAGGTATTTCCGGAATACCGCAGCGTAGGCGGTGAAAAGAAGATATGAATTGAAGCTTTGCATCAGAAGAACATCTTCTCACAATAGATGTTAATAAGAAAATAAAAATTATAATCCGTAAATTATAATTTTAAATCTATAAACTTTCTAAATAAACCGAATGATACTTCATCATATCGTTTATGAGCAGGAAATAAAATAAGATATGTAAACATATAGAAATATATGATACAGAAAACTGAATAAAGAGAATTGGAAAAAGTATACAGGATGTATATAAGAAATCCAATTAAGAAACTGAAAACCCGAATAAAATAAGAGGACAACCAAAATTGAATAGTGAAGATTGTTAAGACGGTCATCATTTTTGAAGTATAGTAAAAAGTGATGGCCGTCGTTCTTGTCATAGACTCTCTTTTACGCTATACTCTCCAATAAAGAAAAGGAGAGCTTTTTTATGTGGAAAACAGATATACGAAATACGATCCTGTATGAAGACAAGGAAATAATCGTGTGCCACAAGCCGGCTGGGCTGGCGGTCCAAAACGCGCGGATCGGGACAATGGACATGGAAAGTGCGCTGAAAAATTATATGGCGCAGAAAAATCCAAATGAAATTCCTTATCTGGGAATCATAAGCAGACTGGACCAGCCGGTGGAGGGGATCCTGGTATTTGCCAAAAGCAGCCAAAGCGCCGCCGGACTGAACAGACAGATGGAGAAAAATGAAATAGAAAAGATCTATCTGGCAGTTTCCGACAGAGAGCCTGCCCCAAAAGAGGGGGCATTGGAGGACTATTTAAAAAAAGACGGCAGAAATAATACCTCGGCAGTTACGCTGCCGGGAACAAAAGGCGCCAAAAAGGCCAGACTGTCCTATTGCGTCTTGGAAACACTGTCTGATCAAAGAACAGAGACAGGAATACGCTGTCTCATCCAGATACGTCTGGATACAGGAAGACACCATCAGATACGGGTACAGTTGTCTCATGCGGGAGCTCCTCTTTTGGGCGATAAAAAATATTATCCGCAGGACAGCTCCGGTTTTTCTCTGGGATTATGCGCTGCTAAGCTGAGCTTTCGCCATCCGGGTTCAGGGAAAAAAATGGAGTTTCAGACAGTTCCCAGAGGAAACGCTTTTGAGGGCTTTGCCATAGAAACGAACTGCGGAAAGTGAAAATCCGCCTTCTCTGTAAAATATGGGCCCTAAAAAATGAAAAAACTATGAAATCTCTGGACGGGGATTAGAAAATGTGTATAATGTAAAAAAAGAAGCACATTTGTATGAAATATATGTTAAGGAAAAGAGGAGAAGGCGATGAGGAAAGCAGCAGTTGCTGTGGTTCTTCTGGCGGCAGCAGTTCTGACGGCAGGAGGGCTTGTTAATGGCGGCTTTGAAACATTTGTTGCGGATGTGCAGGCAGAAGGCGGGACAGCAGAGGAAAATCCGGAAGAAGAAAGGGCTGCCCGGATTGATACATCTATCCCGGTGCAGGCGGGGAGCAGAATCGCGGTAGTGAGTAAAAACGTATCCGGTGAATTCTGGGATCTGATCCGTCAGGGGATGGAAGACGCGGTAAAAGATATTAATACGGCTTATGGATTTGAGTCTGATGACAAGGTGACGATGACCTTCGAGGGACCGGACGACGAATTGAATGTGGAAGCGCAGGTAAATACGCTGGATGCGGTTATCGCAGAAAATCCTACGGTACTCTGTCTTTCAGCCAGCGATATGGACTCGCTGCAGGCGCAGCTTGAGTCAGCGGCGGAGAACGGGATT
>DWVA01000205.1 GCA_019120475.1 Candidatus Blautia intestinipullorum
AATACCAAAGGTATCCCTTTATTGCCGCAGTAAATGCGGCAGGAGTGAGGAAATGGATAAGAATGTGATTTTGAGAAAATTACCCAGGGTGGACGACCTTCTGAAAGAAGAGAGCCTTCGGGAACTCTGTATGATATACGGAAAAAAGGAGGTTCTCCGGGCAGTGCGGGAGGAACTGGACTGCCTGCGGCAGAGGATATTGTCCAAGCCCTGGTCAAACGACAGTGGAGAGGAAGCCGGGAAAACTGCGGAATATGATGCTCTGGAAAGTCTTATTCCCTCCGGGACGATCCCTTCTGCGGAGAAGATCGCGGAGCAGGTTTCTCTGAGACTGGAGAGAGATTCGCGGCTTTCTCTAAGGAGAGTATTTAACGCTACCGGGATCATACTTCATACAAATCTGGGACGCGCGCCATTGGGAAAAAAGCAGATGGCGGCGGTGCTGGATGCGATGAGCGGCTATTCCAATCTGGAATACAATCTTTCAGATGGAAAGCGGGGGAAACGCCAGGAGCACTTTTCAGAACTGATCAGCAGGATCACAGGAGCGCAGGCTGCTGTTGCCGTAAATAACAATGCGGCGGCGGTGACGCTGATCTTAAGCGCCCTTGCCAGAGGAAAAGAAGTGATCGTTTCCCGCGGAGAGCTTATTGAGATCGGAGGACGCTTCCGGATTCCGGAAGTTATGGAACAAAGCGGCGCTGTCCTGAAAGAGACAGGCTGCACCAACCGCACCAGGATCAGCGACTATGAAAAGGCTGTTACAGAAAATACAGGAGCTCTTCTTAAGGTTCATACCAGCAACTATAGGATACTGGGATTTACGGAAGAGGTCTCAGTGGAGGAACTGGCTGCCCTGGGGGAAAAATATCATATTCCGGTGATCGTGGATCTGGGAAGCGGCGTTTTGACGGATCTGGAAAAATTCGGCCTTTCTCATGAGCCTACTGTCCAGGAAATCCTACAAAAAGGCGCGGATCTGGTATGTTTTTCCGGTGATAAGCTTCTGGGAGGTCCCCAGGCAGGAATTATTGCGGGAAAACAATCATATATAAAAGAGATGGAAGAACACCCGCTGATGCGCGCCTTCCGCCTGGACAAGTGTACCATTGCCGCCCTGGCGGCCACTTTCCGGGAATATCTGAACGAGGAAGAAGCCTGTGAAAATATTCCTGTATTAAAGATGCTGTCCAGAACTGTGGACGAATTATGGGCTCAGGCCCAGGAAACGGCTTGGGAGATCACTTCACGGAACTGTGAAGATACGGTTACGGTTGAAAAGAGCGTTTCTATGCTTGGCGGAGGTTCCATGCCTCTGGAAGAAATTCCAAGCTGCGCGGTAGTGATAGAGCCGAAAGGGGAAAGCGCGGAAGAGTTCGCGCGCCGTCTGGCGGAACTTCCTGTACCGATCATTGCACATATAAAAAACAACAGGGTAATTCTTGACATGCGGACAATATCCGAAGAAGAGCTGAATGAATTTAAATCTTATCTGGCGGGTGCCTGTGAGAATCGAACTCACCCAGGGCGCTGTTAACGTCCAGCACAGGTTTTGAAGACCAGGAGGCACACCAGTTGCCTATCGACACCCAAACGCTGTTATTATAACAGAGAGAAGGGCTGTTTTCAATAGCTTCGGAAAGAATTCTGCGCCGCATATCAGCTTAGCCCGAAAGTGAGCAGAAGAAAGGCAGGTGCGGCTATGAAAAAGCAAACCATACAGATTCTTAAGATAAAAGACGGAAAAAGCCTTCCGGCAGAGGATGAGGTGGCTCTGGAAAAGCACTTTTCAGTAAAAATAAACGGAGAGAAAATGTTTTCCTTAAACTGTACGCCGGAGTTCCTGGAAGAACTGATCCTTGGCCGTCTGTACACAGAAGGCATGATACGGGAAAAGAAACAGGTAAAAAACATCCGGATTTTGTGGGAACAGGGGGAGATCCACGTTTCTCTGAACACCAAGATCACCTCTTTTTCCAGGGCAGGCTGGGTATTTTCTTCAGAACGGAGAGAGCCGGGAGATAAGGATGTCCGGGAAAATAAAGAAGGACAAAAAGACGGAGAAGACGAAACAAACCTGGAAATTTCCAGGCTTTTCCGGACAGCGGATGAGATTTTTGAAAATCCGGGGGAGCTTTTCCGCGACACAGGATGCGCGCATTGCTGTGCCTTGTATCTTAAGGAACGGACAGTCTGCAGGTTTGAGGATGTGGGACGCCACAACGCGCTGGATAAAGCAGTGGGCTGGGCTCTGAAAAGGGGACTGCCTCTGAAAGAATCGGCTGTATTTACAAGCGGAAGGATATCCGGAGATTATCTGGCTAAGATCATCCGAGCCGGCATTTCCACTGTGGTTTCCAGGGCGGCTGTCACCGGAGAGGCGGTAAAGCTTGCAAAAAACCATGGGATCGCCATGTATGGATTTGTGCGGAGGGGAAGCGGCAACGTATATGCCTCCGGAAGAAAATGTTTGATAAAAAATTAACAGAAAATATTGTGTGCGGAACCAGAAAGTGTTATAATATTAACAATCGTTGATTTATGTGCATCATTTCAGCAGCTACTGCATCGCGTCTGGTATAATTCCAGGAGGTGTTTGATTTGAATTATGAAGATGTACAGAAAATCTCAAATGCGGCGGCAGGAAAAGCGGGCCTTTTGGCGTCCAATGCCGGAAAATATTTTGTAAGAGCGGTGATGGCAGGATTCTTCATTGGTGTTGCGATGATCTTTTCCAATGTGGTGGGAAATGTTTTCTCTTCCAATGAGCTCCCTGCCTGGGGCAAATTTTTAAGCGCCGTTGTTTTTTCTATTGCCGTACTTCTGATTTCGCTTGTGGGAGGAGAGCTTTTCACCGGAAACAATCTGGTGATGGCGTTTGGTGCGTTTGATAAGAAAGTAGGCTGGAAGGATGCAGGTAAGATCTGGATTGTCAGCTATATCGGAAACTTTGTCGGATGTGTGATCTTATCCCTGATCTTCGTCTGGGCGGGAGCCTCCGGTACTCAGGATTATTTTGCCGGGATCATGGAGACGAAGCTTTCCATTCCGGTAGGGCAGATGTTCTTCCGGGCAATTTTATGTAACTTCTTCGTCTGTCTTGGAGTACTCTGCGGCATTAAGCTGAAGAGTGAGGCAGCGAAATTTCTGATGATCGTCATGTGTATCTCAGGCTTTGTAATAAGCGGATTTGAGCACTGCATCGCAAATATGGCAATCTTTACAGTGGGATTTGCGATGGTGCCGGGACTTTCCGTAGGAGCAATGCTGAAGAGTATGCTTGTGGTCACCATTGGCAATATGGCAGGCGGCGCGCTGCTTCTTGCGTGGCCGCTGAGAAAGATGAGTGCAGATCAGTAAGATTATGACAAAAGCATTATACATAGCAGAAAAGCCCAGCGTGGCGCAGGAATTTGCAAAAGCATTAAAAATCAACGGGCAGAGAAAAGACGGATATCTGGAGTCGGAAGACAGTATAGTGACCTGGTGTGTAGGACACCTGGTCACAATGAGTTATCCGGAAAAATATGATGAAAAGTATAAAAGGTGGAGTTTTGATACCCTGCCTTTTTTGCCGCGCGAATTTAAATATGAAGTGATCCCCGGCGTACAGAAGCAGTTTCAGATCGTGAAGGAACTTCTGAACCGTCCTGATGTGGAGACCATCTACGTCTGTACAGACTCCGGACGGGAGGGGGAATATATTTACCGTCTCGTAGCCCAGATGGCAGGGGTTAAAAATAAAAAACAGAAAAGAGTCTGGATCGATTCCCAGACGGAGGAAGAGATCCTGAGAGGGATCCGGGAGGCAAAAGATCTGTCCGCTTACGACAATCTCTCAGCTTCCGCTTATCTGCGCGCCAAGGAAGATTACCTTATGGGGATCAATTTCTCCAGGGTCCTGACTCTGCGGTACGGAAACAGTGTTTCCAATTATTTAAGATCAAAATACCAGGCCATTTCTGTGGGAAGAGTGATGACCTGCGTTCTGGGAATGGTGGTGCGCAGAGAAAGAGAAATACGGTCTTTTGTAAAAACGCCTTTTTACCGGGTGCTGAGCAGAATTTCCCTGGAAGGAGAAAGTTTCGAGGGA
>DWVA01000206.1 GCA_019120475.1 Candidatus Blautia intestinipullorum
TTATGACGATCCACAACCTGAAATTCCAGGGCGTATGGGATGTGAAGACAGTAAAGGCTATTACGGGACTTTCCGACTACTATTTTGCTCCGGATAAACTGGAAGCATACAAAGACGCCAACTTCCTGAAAGGAGGAATCGTCTTTGCAGACGCTGTGACTACAGTGAGCAAAACATATGCGGAGGAAATTAAAACCCCGTTCTACGGCGAACGTCTGGAAGGTCTTCTTCAGGCACGTTCTAACAGCCTGAGAGGAATCGTCAACGGAATTGACTACGACGTATTCAATCCGGAGACAGACCAGTACATCACCAAGACATATAATGCCAAGACTTTCCGCAAGGAAAAGGTAAAAAATAAACTCCAGCTTCAGAGAGATTTCGGGCTTAACGAAGATCCGAAAGCAATGCTTATCGGCATCGTTTCCCGTCTGACTGACCAGAAGGGATTTGACCTGATCGCCTATGTTATGGACGAATTGTGCCAGGATGCAGTGCAGATTATCGTGCTTGGAACAGGGGACGAGCGCTATGAAAACATGTTCCGTCACTTTGACTGGAAATATCATGGAAAAGTGTCCGCTCAGATTTATTATGACGAACCGCTGTCCCACAGGATCTACGCGGCGTCCGACGCTTTCCTGATGCCGTCGCTGTTCGAGCCCTGCGGCCTCAGCCAGCTTATGAGCCTCCGCTACGGCACGCTGCCTATCGTGCGTGAAACCGGCGGTCTTAAGGATACGGTGGAGCCTTATAATGAATTCGAGGGAACAGGCACAGGATTCAGCTTCAGAAATTACAACGCCCATGAGATGCTGGCGACTGTCCGGAATGCCGAGCGTGTATTCTATGACAACAAGCGGGAATGGAACAAGATGGTGGACCGCGCCATGGCTGCGGACTTCTCCTGGAACAATTCCGCAAGGCAGTATGAGGAAATGTACAACTGGCTGATCGGTGAATGAATAGATTCCTGATTTTTTGAGATACTATCTATCATAAAAGAATGAGGAGGTAGTATCAATGACAGAAATCTCAGAATTGGATTTACAGAATCTGCGGCATCTGATCGGAGGTTTTGATACCACACATTGTAAAATGCAGGATTATGCGGAAAAGGCACAGGATATGGAAGTAAAGCAGTTCTTCCAGAAGTCCGCGCAGTCTGCCCAGCAGACAAAGCAGCAGCTAATGCAGTTTTTACAGTAGGAGGTATCGGATGATGAATGAAAAGACAATGGTTGCAGATACGCTGGCAGGAATCAACGGGGAACTGGTGCGCTACGGTGAGATGATCCCTCAGACTGAAAATCCGCAGTTAAAACAGACGCTGAAACAGATCCGCAATCAGTGCGAAATGTCTCAGGAAGAGATTTACAACATTGCCCGGGCAAAAGGTTATTATGTGCCTGCCGCAAAGGCTACAAGAGAAGAAGTGGATCATGTACGTTCCATTCTGAGCCAGGGCTGATAAAAATGTAAAATAAGAGCTTCTGCAGGGTACCTTCGGACAGGTTCCCGCCAGGAGCTCTTTCTTTTTGCAGGTCAGCCCGGAAAACGTCGAAAATTTTTGCTTGACATGTGGGGAAAAGTATAATAGCATGTAAGAAGAAAACACGAACATAGGTTTGGAAAAGCTTAGAAAATAAATGAAGGAGAAACAGCAATATGTTAAATGAAGACAAACAGAAGGCTCTGGACGCGGCGCTGAGCCATATTGAGAAGCAGTATGGGAAAGGATCGGTTATGAAACTTGGGGAATCCGGAGCTCATATGCAGGTGGAAGCGGTGCCTACCGGCTCTCTGGGCCTGGATATTGCCCTTGGAGTAGGCGGTATTCCAAAGGGAAGGATCGTGGAGATCTATGGTCCGGAATCCAGCGGTAAGACCACAGTAGCCTTACATATGGTAGCAGAGGTGCAGAAGCGGGGAGGAATCGCAGGCTTTATCGACGCGGAGCATGCTCTTGACCCGGTATATGCCAAACATATAGGCGTGGATATCGACAACCTTTATATTTCCCAGCCGGATAATGGCGAGCAGGCGTTGGAGATCACAGAGACGATGGTGCGCTCCGGAGCGGTAGACATTGTGATCGTTGACTCTGTCGCGGCTCTTGTGCCGAAGGCGGAGATCGAAGGCGATATGGGAGACAGCCATGTGGGACTTCATGCCCGTCTGATGTCTCAGGCTCTTCGGAAACTTACCGCGGTGATCAGCAGGTCCAACTGTGTGGTGATCTTTATCAACCAGCTTCGTGAGAAGGTAGGAGTTATGTTCGGAAATCCGGAAACAACGACAGGAGGACGGGCTCTGAAATTCTATGCGTCTGTAAGACTGGACGTGAGAAAAGGGGAGGCTCTCAAGCAGGGCGGCGAGATCGTTGGAAGCCATACCAAGGTAAAGGTTGTCAAGAATAAGGTGGCCCCGCCTTTTAAACAGGCGGAATTCGACATTATGTTCGGAACAGGAATCTCAAGAGAAGGCGAGATCCTGGATCTTGCTTCCGATTGTTCGGTTGTAAATAAAAGCGGCGCCTGGTATTCCTACAATGGAGACAAGATCGGACAGGGACGTGAAAACGCGAAAATATACCTGAAGGATCATCCGGAGGTCTGCAGTGAAATTGAAAAGAAGGTGAGGATCCATTACCATCTGCTTCCGGAAGAGGAAGGGCAGGATGTATCCGCAGCCGAGCCTTTAAGCCAGGAAGAAACAGAGGCTGTACAGCAGGAGACAGAAGAATCCTGATGAGGTGAGAGGATGGCAGATACAGACATCTGGGAAGAGAAAAAACGGGCCAGAAAAAAGGCAATGAGGCTTCTGGAGAGGATGGACCGTACGGAAAAGGGTTTAAAAGAAAAACTGACGCAGGCGGGTTTTTCCGGGGAGGCTGCGGAGGACGCGGTCTCCTATGTGAAGGAATACGGATATATCAATGATCAGAGGTATGCGGAAAATTATATTTTTTCCCGTATCCGCGAAAAAAGCCGGCAGCGTATTTTCCAGGAATTATACCAGAAAGGGGTTGCCCGGGAAACTGCGGAGAAGGCCTGGGAGACGGTGTTTTCCCTGGAACAGCCGGATGAGAGGGCGCTGCTCTGTTCCACTGTGGAGAAAAAGTATGCGCCGGGAACAGAACTGGACGAAAAACAGATGCGCAGATTATACGGATATCTTGTCAGAAGAGGCTTCCGGTGGGAGGACATATCTTCCGTTCTGGAAGAGCTGAACATCACGGCTTCCTACGGAAAATAATGATAATAAAAAGTATAGAAAAACTTGACAGAATTATCAAAAACAGCTAAACTTGTATTGTTGTAATTGTACAATGAAAACTAAATAAGGAGGTGCTCCTGTGGCAATCATAATTATTAGTGTAATTGTCGCTGTAGTGGTCGCACTGCTTATTGCGGTTCCAGTTACTTGCAAGGTTGCTGTTGACAACAAGGCAAAAAAAGACGCCGAAGTTGTGGGCACAGCAGAAGAAAGAGCAAGAAGCATCATAGATGAAGCTTTAAAAACTGCTGAAACGAAGAAAAGAGAA
The DNA here is from genome assembly GCA_019120475.1 of Candidatus Blautia intestinipullorum. Classification (GTDB taxonomy): domain Bacteria; phylum Bacillota; class Clostridia; order Lachnospirales; family Lachnospiraceae; genus Blautia_A; species Blautia_A intestinipullorum. The sequence continues at coordinate 3,548 of DWVA01000206.1, forward strand.
GCTTTGTTGGAAGTGAAGGAAGAATCTCTCAGAACAAAAAATGAACTGGAGAAAGAAACCAAGGAACGCAGGAACGAACTGCAGAAATACGAGCGCCGCGTTTTATCAAAGGAGGAATCTGTAGATAAAAAAGCGGATGCAGTAGAAAAGCGTGAGGCTGAATGCACAGCAAAGGCTGCCGAGTTGCAGAAAAGAGAAAAGAAAGTAGAAGAACTTGAGCAAAAAGGAGTACAGGAACTGGAAAGAATTTCCGGTCTGACCTCCGAACAGGCAAAAGACGAGCTGCTGAAAACAGTGGAAGACGATGTGAAGGTGGACGTTGCCAAGCTTTACAAAGAGCTTGAAAGCCGCGCCAAAGAAGACGCTGACAAGAAAGCGAAGGAGTATGTGGTCAACGCGATACAGAAATGCGCGGTAGACCATGTGGCTGAAACAACGATTTCTGTTGTCCAGCTTCCCAGCGATGAGATGAAGGGAAGGATCATCGGCCGTGAAGGACGTAATATCCGTACACTGGAGACTCTCACAGGCGTGGATCTGATCATTGACGATACACCGGAAGCTGTGGTTCTGTCCGCTTTTGATCCTATCCGGCGTGAAGTGGCGAGAGTCGCTCTTGAAAAGCTGATCGTTGACGGACGTATCCATCCGGCAAGGATTGAGGAGATGGTGGAGAAAGCCCAGAAGGAAGTAGAGGCGCAGATCCGTGAGGACGGAGAAAACGCTGCTATGGACGTAGGGGTTCACGGCATTCATCCGGAGCTTCTGAAACTGCTGGGACGTATGAAATTCCGCTCCAGTTACGGTCAGAACGCTCTGAAACATTCTATTGAGGTAGCGCAGCTTTCCGGACTTTTGGCAGGCGAAATCGGCGTAGACGTCCGGTTGGCGAAAAGAGCTGGTCTTCTTCATGACATTGGAAAATCCATTGACCATGAAGTAGAAGGATCACATATCCAGATAGGAGTGGATCTCTGCAAGAAATATAAGGAATCTCCTGTGGTGATCAACGCAGTTGCTTCTCACCATGGAGATGTGGAGCCGGAATCTCTTGTAGCATGTATCGTGCAGGCGGCAGACGCAATTTCCGCTGCAAGGCCAGGTGCGAGAAGAGAGACTCTGGAGACTTATACCAACCGTCTGCAGCAGTTGGAGGAGATTACCAATGAATTTAAAGGCGTTGATAAGTCTTTTGCTATTCAGGCAGGCAGGGAAATCCGTGTGATGGTAATTCCGGATCATGTATCGGATGCAGACATGGTTATTCTGGCAAGGGATATTGCGAAGCAGATTGAGGCGGAACTGGAATATCCGGGCCAGATCAAGGTCAATGTCATCCGTGAGAGCAGGGCTGTGGACTATGCAAAATAGGACGCAGGCTGATTACAGGCCGAAGTTCATACATCAGTAAATAATATAAGAGCCGTGTGGAATATCCACACGGCTCTTCTGCGTCTGTAAATCCTTTCCGGCCGGAGGAGGAGATCATCCGGCGGCGGTAATAGTGAGAATCATGGGAATATTTTCTTCTCCAGGCCCGTACACTGTACAGGGTGAGGGTATGAAAAAAAGACGTGAAATTTATAAAAGAAGAAAACTGCCGGCAGGAGGGATTTTCTTCGGAGGATTCCTTTTGGGGATTTTGCTGCCTAATATCCTGTGGAAACTGGAGTGGCGTCAGAAGACGGCGGCCTCTCTTTATCTGATCGGCGCTTTTGCGGAAAAAACAGCGTCAGGTTATGAGTATCTGGGAGAAGTGCTGAAGATACGGGGAAGCCTTTATCTTCTTGCCGCCTTTTGCGGCATTTCTGTTTTCGGTGTTCCTCTGGCGGTAACAGGAATCCTGCTTATGGGATTTCAGACGGGAATCCTGCTGGCTATGTCGGTTCTTGAATTTGGGCTTCAGGGCGGTCTCATCGGTGCGGGGCTTTTGTTTCCCCAGTATCTGATCTATCTGCCGTGTATCTTTTATTTGATGAACCAGGTATACCGCCAGTCTATGGAAATCTGGCGCAGCCGCGGGCTGTTTCCGGAAAAGATATCGGAATATGCCGTCCGGTTGTTTTTGTGCGGTATCGTATATTTTGCGGGAATTCTTCTGGAAGCCTACTGTAATCCTGTAGTCGTAGAGGTTCTTATGAAAAGCCTGAAAATTTTTTAAAAAAAATTTATATATAGGGCTTGGGGGCATAGGAAAAAAGAAACACAATATATGGCGTTTTTCTGCAAAAGCAAGGATTTCTCAAAGTTTTTC
>DWVA01000207.1 GCA_019120475.1 Candidatus Blautia intestinipullorum
TTATATCATGATGAAGAAACAATCCGTTACAAATAACGCCCTCTATCCACTCCGCATCACATGGAAGTTCTTCTTTCTCCTGTTGTATAAACGCAACCCTGTGCCCAAGTTGCTCTAAGGCAACAATATTTTCATATGCCGACTGCCATGCTCCGGTTATAAGTAGGTTCAATCTTTATACCCCCCCAGATTTTAATGCAATGTATTCAATACCATGATAGAATCCTTCAGTTATCTTATGTAATATAAAAGCACTTCCTAAAATTGACGCGGTCAGTAAAATCCAGTTTAATGGAAAGATACCAACCGGTCTTATCAACCCAATTAAAACATACTGGACGACATAAATTTCCAGAGTTATACCTGACACAAAGCTAATAGCTTTCTTTAACCAAACAGGCAGATTTTCCAGTTTACTATCTAAGCCTGCGAATGTTAGAAAAACAAGAATAAGCAGTGCAAAAATCGCTATCTGATTCAAAATCTGGAATGAGGCCAAACTTTCCCAGTAAGAAAACAATAATTTGCTTCCAAAATAAACGCAGAATACAATTACAGTTGCTATCAGATGCCATGCTTTAAATTTGTTCCTAATTTTTTTATCGTTGTGCCTGAACCATGCCCCTAATAACATACATTCCATAAACAGAAATCTTATCATTGGCTCACGCACCGTATCAATGTGATAATAAGATTTATCATACACTGTGAAATATAACAGCAACCAAACAAGGGCTATTATTTCCATGACAGAAAGTATGTGTTCCTTAAGAAAACGAATCCTCATAATAAAATAAAACGGTATGTACAGAACAATGATTGACGCAATAAAGTGATAATATGTCGGATAAACAAACCACCAGCATACAGAATGTTCATTCAGACTATAAAACCCCAGAACAACATAGATAGCAGTCATTATAAGAACAGGTGGATAAACTCTGTAAATTCTTTTCCCATACCACTTTGGAAATGAAGTTTTTACATTGTAGAGACAATATCCCGAAACCGCAAAAAACAGAACATCTCCTATCAATCCCCCGTTAGCTATTAAATCAATCGGATAAATACCTGTATAGTGTGCATTTGTAATGAGGCATGCGGCTAACGCCCTTAAACATGTTACAAAAAAGATCATTTATTTTTTCTCCAGGATTTCATATACTTTTTCCGCAGTATTCTTTTCATTTTCCTGAAAATACATGGCGTGTAACTCACATTCCTTTTCAAGATTTCTGATTTCTTTCACACCCTCATTAAATAGATGCCTTATCTCTTCCAAATCAGAATAATCATTTGCATTACAGAAACTACGGCTTAATATTGCACAGGTACTTCCTAATCTATAATGTTCTCGAATAATATTCTCGGCCGGCAAATCACCCTTACCAATTCTGCCTATACCACCAAATCCATATGGAATCCCCTTCTTTTTAAACTTATAGCACAGTTCCTCTACTGTTCCATCCATAAGCAGTTCAAACATAAACTTCTTATGCAGATCTAGTGAAAGATCGTTGATTCCGACATGGACTTCATCTATACCAGGCACTTCTAATATTTGATCAACCAATTCTAGTGCCTTGGCTGATTCTAAAAGCGGAAAAACTTTTGCTCTGCCATCTACGAGCATCACAAAGTCCTCTATTTCGCGGACAGTAGTAAAGTAAGGAAGCATTACTAAATCTGCCCCAGCTTCAATTACAGCATCAATTTCCTCCTTAGATGAGCCGTACTCTGTTGAACCTTTATGTAAAGGATTAATTCTTACCATCAACTGTGCCTTGGAAATTACTTTTCTAATTCTTCTCACATCGTCCACAGTATGATGACTCTGAACGGTATCCATACCGCCTTGCCTTGCAGACTTTCCAATATACTCCATATCTATAAATATCCGATCCACCCCTGCATCCTCAGCAATACGGGCTATATCCGGATTATTCGTTATATACATTAATTTTAGAGCCATTCGCCATCCCCTTACTTCTTTAAGGTTTCTCCTACGTTTTCGTTATCTTCATTTCGGAGCACCTTGAAAATAGTCAAAAAGAAAATCTTAACATCTAGTAAAAATCTAACATGTCTCACATACCAAACGTTTAGTTCTATACGATGATGCCACTCTACATCCTTCCGTCCGTTAATCTGTGCCCACCCGGAGAATCCAGGACGGACATCAAACATATGTAACTGCTCCTCTGTATACTCCTCAATTGGCCACGGATGGTATGTTAATGGCGGTCTAGGACCCAGCAAAGACATATCTCCTCGGATTACATTTATCAACTGTGGAAGTTCATCAAGGCTAGTAGCGCGAATAATCCTTCCAACACGTGTAACACGGCTATCTCCTTTTCCGGAATATACCCCGGAACCAGTTCCCTCAGCTCCCACACACATAGATCGAAACTTAAGCATCTTAAATACTTTTCGGCCTTTACCCAACCGATCCTGTTTAAAAAGAATCGGACCCGGTGAGTCTAATTTTATTGCGATTGACGTGATTGCCATCGGAATGACTGCTACAATTAAAACAGGAATAGCAATAACTAAATCTATTATTCGTTTGACATGATCCCTGTAAAATGGACTTGCTGGTTTCAAATCTGGCATATCATTTTTCATAACTACATATTCCTCAACAAATTTGTCTTTTATTATAGAAACTACCCAGAGAGATACTCTCTTGATTTCTACATTTTAAATTCTTCTGCTGTGATGTTTTTACTGTGATAATCAGTTACTCCTAAAGAATTTCTCCAAAATAGTCTATTTATTACAAATAATTTCTCTAGCTTTCCGTCCCCAAAAGGGTATTTCCATTAAAAGAAATCGCGTTATATGTACCGATTGTTCCTGTCTGGACTCCTTTATAGGAAGCGCCCAGAGATTCTGCGGCATCTTCTATGATTATGGCCTCGTGCCTGTGGCAGACAGCTTTCAGCTCATCTACCTTTCCCGGAGTTCCGTATAAGTGGGCGATAACCACAACTTTAACATCAGGATATAATGCAAAAGCTTTTTCAAGAGCTACAGGATCCATGTTCCAGGTATCATATTCCGTATCTATGAAAACAGGAATTCCGCCCTCATACACTACTGGATTTACCGTAGCGTCAAATGTCATATCAGAACAAAACACCCTGTCTCCCGGTTTCACACCTGCCAGCTTTACTGCCATATGAAGAGCGGCAGTCCCGCAGGATAATGCAACCGCGTATTTACATCCTGTTTTCTCGCATGCCAGCTTCTCTGCCGCATTGATATTTGCTCCTACCGTAGACATCCAGTTCGTATCGTAGGCTTCCCGGATATATTCCAGCTCCGGCCCGTGCATGGTTGGAGAACTCAACCATATTTTATTCTGAAATCCTGTAAAACTCTTTTCTTTATCTTTTATCACAACGCGCTCGCCTTTACCTCTCTATATTTTCTTCTCCACAATCTCCAGCCCCACCTGTATATTCTGCGTCCTCCCGAAAAACGGGATCTCCAGATAGGCTTTCCGTTTATGCCGGTCGATCTTTCGGATATATCCTTCCATTCCTTTCAGCGGTCCGGAATTGATGAGTACTTTACTACCTTCGATAATTCCCTCCGACATGGATACGATCTGTTCTTCCCCGGCAAATTTCAGCAGGAACCGGACTTCCTCTTCTGCAAGAGGAATGATCTCTCTTCCCGTTCCGATCAGCTTCGTTAGCCCGATCACTTTTTTCAGGTGCATATAAAGCTGCTCTCTGTCGTCGGAAATCACGAAAACATATCCGGAAAAAAGCTGCTTCTTCAGGATCTTCCACTCTCCCCGGATCTTCCGTTTCTCTTCATAATATGGCAGGAAACACTTCTCCAGGACGGCTTCCGGGATATCTTTCCTGCACTGGACGCAGATGTTTTCTTCTGTACCGGTACGCACCTGCATCACGTACCAGTTGCAAATATTTTTCATATCATCCTCACCTTCTGGAATAAAGAAATTACCTTCTCCAACTCTCAGATCACTCTTTACACTGAAGAAAAATGGGTATGCTTCGCCATTCTGTCCTTCGGGCAGATTCTTTTCTGATCTTTTTACGCCTTTCAGGCGAAAAACAGATTCTTTATCACATCCAAAGGAAGCAAACGCGGCGAAGCGACGATTTGCTTCCAGGGGAATTTTTATATTGCGGATATTTGTTTTACAGGCGGTACAGCCTGTATATCGACATTGTCATGTACGGCTTCGGATTCATCCGCGTCGGAAGCGGCGGCTTCCAGAGCGGCAAGCTGGATTTCCCGGAGAGTGTCCAGTTCTTCCAGCATCTCATTTTCATCTGCGGAAATGTCTTCGTTTACAGATTTATTTTTTACCGTCGGATGGAAAGTGGGAACAATCTTCTCCACCATCTCTACAATTGCGCTGCTGTTCTCATAGCTGGCTTTCGCCAGACTTTCCAGCTGACGCAGAAACACCCGCAGGTCAAATGGAATGGGCTTTCCGATATGGATCAGTTCGTTATCCGTTTTCTTCAGTCCTTCCTCAGCCATCAGTTTTTCTTCAAATAATTTTTCGCCCGGTCTGAGGCCCGTATACTCTATGGCGATATCTACTCCCGGTTCATATCCTGAGAGCCTGATCAGATTCCTTGCAAGACTGTCGATCTTCACCGGCTCTCCCATGTCCAGAACGAAGATCTCGCCGCCCCAGGCGTAGGTCCCCGCCTGCAGCACAAGGCTTACCGCCTCGGGGATCGTCATGAAATAACGCACAATGTCCGGATGGGTAACCGTTACCGGACCTCCCTCTTCGATCTGTTTCTTAAACAGAGGGATTACGGAACCGTTGCTGCCGAGAACGTTTCCGAAACGCACCGCCACATACTGGGTTCCTTTACGGTCTTTGTTGTTCACGCTTTCAAAGCGGATAATATTATTGAGATTTCCGGCGTCCTCCGGAGAAATCCTGTCCATAGGATCTGTCACCAGGGAACCGTCCTCTTCTCTGTGAGCATGGAGAAAAGGCAGAAGATCCATTCTGCCGGCTTTACTGATCGCGTCCATACTCTGGATAACCATCTCGCACAGACGTTTGCTTGCACCCATGATATTGGTGGGATTCACAGCCTTGTCCGTACTGATAAGGACAAATCTCTGGGTACAGTATTTCATGGCCGCAAAAGCAATCTTATAGGTTCCGATCACGTTGTTCTTGATCGCCTCATTGGGACTGGTTTCCATCAGCGGCACATGCTTGTGCGCTGCGGCATGGTAGACGATATCCGGACGGTATTTACTGAATACCTGATCCAGCCTGCGGCTGTCCCGCACGGAACCGATGAGCACCACCAGATTCAGATTTTTATATTTACGCCGCAGTTCCTGCTCGATACTGTAGGCGTTGTTCTCATAAATATCGAAGATGATCAGCTGTCCGGGCTCATGAGCCGCGATCTGCCGGCAGAGCTCGCTTCCGATGGAACCGCCGCCTCCTGTTACCAGAATGGTTTTCCCCTTAAGATACTGGAAAATCTCATCCATGTTGATCTTAATGGGATCTCGTCCCAGAAGATCTTCCACTGCAACTGGCTTCATTTTGCTTAAGGACACCTGGCCGCTGGCAAGCTGATAAACGCCCGGAAGGCTCTTAAGCTCACATCTGGTCTCTTTACAGATATTCAGGATGTCTCTCTTATCTTTGGCGGAGGCTGTGGGAATGGCAAAAAGTATGAGATCTATCTTATACTTCTCTACTGCGGCCAGAATATCGTCCCTGCCGCCTGCAACAGGAACACCTTCCATCAGGCGTCCCCATTTATTGGGATTATCGTCGATCACGCAGCACGGTCTGGCTTCTGATTTGCCGGAGGATTTCAGTTCCTTCAGAATCACCTGACCGGCCGCTCCCGCGCCGATGATCATTGCATTATGTACCGCGCTCCGACTCTGTTCTCTCCGGGTTCTCTCCAGCGTAACGTACCGAAAACTGAACCTGACTGCCGTCACCAGCAGGAACTGTACCAGGCATCCGGTAAGATAATAGGATACAGGCATCCGTCTGAAGACCAGAGTAATCCCCGCCGTATGGAATACGGAGGTGATCACTGTCGCCGCGAAGATACGGTTCAGCTCGCTGAAACTGGCGAATCTCCACAGGCTGTTGTACAGATGAAGCCTGTAAAATACAAGCAATACAAATATGGTATAAACAGGAGCGAACCTGACGAAAGCAGCCATGTAATCGGCAGGAATACTGGAAAAACGGAGGTCAAACCGCAGAAGCAGTCCCAGTAAATACGAAAAATTTACTGCCACCACATCATAAAGAACCAGATAAAACGCAATAATATGCCAGTGTTCTATGCCGGCTTTCTTCAAAATCACGGAAAACAGGCTTCGCTTCTGTGAACTGTTGTCTGACAAAACACCCTCCCCCTCTCAAGGATATTGTCCTGATAATATATAAATACAGATATCCTGAAATCAGGTGCTCCCTATACAGGATATATTTACTCTATTAAGTGGACATAATAAATATAGCATAATAGATTTTATGTGTAAAGAGACAAACCTGCTTAATATCCATCCGATATTGCCCATATTCTGTATGATATTCTTGTATAAGGCACAATTTTACATATTCTTATCAGAAAACCAAAGTCGATTTAACCCGATAATTCCCGTAAACAGTTGTACTGCGCTGAATTTATTTTATTATATCATATTTTTGATTATGTGTTCAGTAAGAAATTTGTCTACCATCGCCTGTATTGTACCCTTG
>DWVA01000208.1 GCA_019120475.1 Candidatus Blautia intestinipullorum
CATCCTTCCCTTCATCTTTTCCATCATAGCACAGATATTTTTTACACCCAGACCTGTTCCGCTTCCGCCGGTATCCGCCGCGGCGATCCCATTTTTCACGCAGACTCCGACCTGTCCCGGAACATAAAGAAGGCGGATCTCCACCCTGGTCCGGATATCTCCATATTTCTGGATATTAGAAATCATATTGTTTACAATCCTGCCCAGATAATCTGTATAAACCCGGATCTGTACAGGTTTCCACACCAGTTTCTCCGTATCTGTCAAAAAGCCTTCACATTCCAGGAAAGCGCAAAGTTCCGACAGATAATCGCCCAGCACACTGCTTATATCTTCCGACGGATCCAGCTCTGTCTTATTGCTTGCGTTTACGAGAAAGTATTCAAACATCTGATCTGATAAAGTGCGTATCTGAAGTACCTTATCCAGCGCCTTGTCAATATACCCGCCGCTGTTTTCTTCCTGTCTTTTCAGGATTTCCAGGTAGGCCAGCAGTCCCGTCAGGGGTGTTCTGAGATCATGGGACATTCCCAGCACAAGTTTTTCCTGCGCCATCCGCATTTCCTGCTCTTTTTCCTCCTTCCGGATCAAAGTGCGGCGCATGATATCCAATCCGGATGCAAGTTGAGCCAGCTCGTCTTTTCCCCGCAAAGACACCTGACTGTCAAGTTTCCCCCGGCTTATAGTTTCCACCTGCTTTTCCAGTTCCTGAATATACCGGACATCCTCTTTCAGTCCAGAAATGAAGATGCCAAGACAGACAGCAAACCCCAGAAACACAGAGCCCAGCAAAAGGATGTCATAATATTTTTCCGCAAAGCCTTCGTCCAGGTATACCTGCGCCTTCCCGTCGGAGAACGCTACTGTGTACAGATTTTTCCATCTTTGCTCGTATAGCTTCCCGGCTCCCGGCCTTACTTCTCCATCATAGGAAAGGTCAAATAAAAGAAGTTTGTCGCGAAATATCATAAACTCGTCAATCTTCCGTTCTTTGGCCCATTTTCTGAGCTTTCCTGTCTCTTCGGTAGAAAGCCCGCGCTTTGTCACAAATTTTTGAAGTTCTTCTGCTCTTGGAGCTTCCGCCTGATACAGACGCCCTGTGGATAAAAAGTACTGATTCAGCCACTTCGCGCTGCCGAAGTAGACTGCACAGAATACAAAGACGCCTGCCCCTGCCCCCTTCAGCAGCCTTTTTACCATTTTTCCGGTAAGCGTTTCCTCATGTATTATACCCAAAACGATATCCCTTTCCCCATTCCGTTTTTATAAGTTTTGGTTTCTGCGGATCTTCTTCTATTTTTTTCCTGAGCCTCCGGATATGAACCATTACCGTGTTTCCACAGGTATAATAAAACGGCGCTTCCCAGAGACTTTCGTATAGATTCTGCACAGAAAATATTTTTCCTGGATTTTTCATCAAAAGGAGAAGAAGTTTATATTCCATTTCTGTCAGTTCTACTTCTTTTCCATGAAGATATACTTCATTAATACCGGCATTTACACGCAAAGAAGAAATCTCCAGCCATTTTTCGCCGCCGGAGTATTTCTTCTGATCAAAGGCTCTGTCATATACGCGGCAGCGCCGGATGAGTGCTTTCACCCTTGCCAGCAGTTCCGCGTAGGAAAACGGTTTGATAAGGTAATCATCTCCGCCTGCCATCAGGCCCAGCAGTTTGTCGGATTCCTGTCCTTTAGCCGTCAGAAACAGCACCGGAACATTGGATATCTTTCTGATCTCCTCGCAGGTCTTAATACCGGAAATACCGGGCATCATCACATCAAGGATCACCAGGTCAGTCTCCTCTTTCAGATTTTTCAGTCCTTCCCGACCGTTCTCCGCTTCCTGGACATGATAGCCTTCGCCCTCCAGAAGGATGCGGACACCTTCTCGGATCGCGCTGTCATCCTCAATAATCAATATGCAATGTTTTTCCATTCTCTTTCCTCCCGGATTGAAAATTGCCCTCCCAGAATATGGGGCTGAAAACAATTCTGTCATTTTGCCGATTGTTCCGGCAGAATATTTTCCAAAGCGCAAGGAGTCCTATGGCCGAAAATCCAACAATAGACGGCAGCGCCGCTGTCAGTCCCACCGAACTTCTGCTTCCTGTAAACATCCAGTTTTTGCTGTGCAGCGTATAAGTACACAACGCCGGAAAATTCTGCTCTACATCAATATGAAAGATCTGGCTTTCTCCTGACAAAATATTATATAAAGCGTGTATGACCACCGAAGACCAGATACTGCCTGTTTCCAATGTAACCAGTCCAAGCGCTGTTCCCGCTATAAAAACCGAAACACAGATCATTACAGTTTCCCGTCTGCTGTACATATCCGCATTTATAAGATGCAGCAGCATAAACAGCAATGCGGAAACAGCCAGAGCCGCTTTTGTCCCCAGGGCCTTTCTTAAATTTCCCAGTATCATCCCGCGAAAGATCACTTCCTCTGTCACTGCCGCCCGCAGTCCCATCGAAAGCAGGGATACACATACCGCATAGGCGGCTTCCGATATGGGAAGCCGCTCCACACGTAATTCTCCCTCAACAAAGAACAGATAAAACAGACTGACCGCCATCGGCATTACGACCGCAGCGGCACACCACAGCTTCTCCCATGCCGGTTTTCCCATATAAAATTCCTGTACAGGCGTTTTCATAACATAAACCATATACAGCCGGACCAGAAAAATCACGCTGAACATCGATATAAAAACAGAAAATATTTCCGCCGCGATTGCGGATTCCCAAAACCGATAAAATATTTCGCTGGAAGCCATACTGAAATTCTCCGCGATCTCAAAAATCAGAAGGGCTGCCGCCACATGGACCAAGGACCGTATCTTCATCTTTTTCTCCCTTCAAGTTTATCTGCTTCCAACCGGCCAGTTATAAGCTGATTAAAGAATAACATATATTTCTTACAAATTCTCTTAACCAATTCTTAACTTTTCTTAACTGAAACTTTTCCGGTTCATGACAACCTCAGATTACAGTTCCATGTCTTTCTCTGTTATACTGAGTAATAGCGGAGTTTCCTATGTTTAAAATGTGAAGTTTTTATTTTAGGGTTTATTTACTATTTCTTATTTGATATAATAATACGGACTATAAAGGAGGAAGAACATGAATTACGGAAAAAAATCAGTTGCAAAGAAACGAAATTCTCTGATTTCCAGTACATCCATGATGGGAAAACGGGCTCATGTTTCTTTTATCAGAGTTCTGTTCATCTCCCTGATCACGCTCTGTGTAGTTGTAGGCTGCATAGGGATTGGAGCGTTCAGAGGAATCATAGATAACGCTCCGGATGTGGATGAGATTGATATCTCCCCTCTGGGATACGCTACTTTTCTGTATGACGGCGATGGAAACAAGCTCCGGCAGCTTTCTGCTCCCGACGCGAACCGTCTGCCCGTTTCCATAGAACAGATTCCCGTTGATCTTCAGCATGCGGTAGTAGCTATCGAGGATGAACGGTTTTATGAGCATAATGGTATTGATGTGAGGGGTATTCTCCGTGCTTTTGTAAGAAATATTACCTCCGGAGATCTTTCCGAGGGCGCCAGTACCATTACGCAGCAGCTTCTGAAAAACAATGTATTTACCAACTGGACACAGGAATCCACCTGGCTGGAACGGTTTACCCGAAAATTCCAGGAGCAGTATCTGGCGATCCAGGTAGAGAAGAAGATCAATGATAAGAACGTTATCCTGGAAAACTACCTGAACACCATCAACTTAGGCGCCGGAGCCTACGGCGTGCAGGCAGCGGCCAGACAGTATTTCAACAAAGACGTATGGGATCTGAATCTTTCCGAGTGCGCGACTCTGGCCGGGATCACCCAGAATCCTACGCAGTACAATCCTATCGAACATCCTGAGGCAAACGCCAAAAGACGGCAGGAGGTTCTGGACCATATGCTGGATCAGGGATATATCACTCAGGCCCAGTATGACGAAGCTCTTGCAGACGACGTATACTCCCGGATCCAGGCTGCCCAGACTGAAATCTCTGATACGACCAGCACTGTTTATACCTATTTTGAAGACGAGCTGATCGACCAGGTGATCAACGATCTGATGAACATTAAAGGATATACGAAAACGCAGGCTCAGAACCTGGTGTACAGCGGCGGACTCAGCATCTACACCACACAGGATCCCACGATCCAGAATATTCTGGATGAAGAATACGCCAATCCGGAAAACTATCCGGAAAATGTGCAGTACGCTCTGGATTACGCTCTCACTGTGGAAAATCCCCAGGGCGAACAGGTCAATTACAGCAAAGAAATGCTTCAGTTGTATTTCCAGAACGAAGATCCTGAATTCGACCTCCTGTTTGATTCTCAGGAGGAAGGTCAGAGCTATGTGGACCGCTACAAACAGTCTATTCTTGCGGACGGAAGCACCGTTGTAGCAGAGCGTGTGAGCTTCGCTCCCCAGCCCCAGTCTTCCATGAGCGTCATTGACCAGCACACTGGATATGTAAAGGCTATCATCGGCGGCCGCGGAGAAAAAACCGCCAGCCTGACTCTGAACCGCGCTACGGATACTACAAGACAGCCCGGTTCTACCTTCAAGATCGTATCCACTTACGCTCCTGCACTGAATGAAAAAGGAATGACTCTGGCTACTACTTTTGAAGATGAACCGTACAATTATCCGGACGGATCTCCGGTAAACAACTCTTCCATGAGTTACGGAGGCACAACGACGATCCGTCAGGCTATCCAGAATTCCGTCAATGTCGTTGCTGTCAAATGTCTGGAAGAGGTTACTCCGGAGCTGGGTCTTCAGTATCTGGACAACTTTGGATTTACCACTCTTGCACATGGCACAGAAGCCGATACGGACGAAAACGGCACTGTCTGGACAGACGCCAATCTTCCTCTTGCTCTCGGCGGCCTTACCCACGGCGTTACAAATGTTGAGCTGTGCGCCGCTTATGCTGCCATTGCAAACGGTGGAAATTATATCGAGCCTATTTATTACACTAAGATCCTTGATCATAATGGAGAAGTTCTTATTGAAAAAACTTCCGCAGAACGGTCTGTTATTAAGGAAAGCACAGCATGGCTTTTGACAAGCGCCATGGAAGACGTTGTGACCAAGGGCACCGGTACTGCCTGCCAGCTTGACAATATGACTGTAGCGGGAAAGACCGGTACCACCGATGATTATAACGACCTGTGGTTCGTAGGCTATACCCCTTATTATACCTGCGCCGTATGGTCAGGCTATGACAACAACGAAAAGCTTCCGGACGATTATTCCCGCGACTTCCACAAGGATATGTGGCGGAAGGTAATGACGCGGATCCATGAGGGTCTGGAAGACAAAGATTTTGAAATGCCTTCCAGTGTGGAAAAACTGAGTATCTGTTCCGAAACAGGACTTCTTCCAAGAGCAGGCTGCCCGGTTACGACGGAGTACTTTGATATCGGCGATGCTCCGACAGAATACTGCGACCAGCATTTCTATGAACCGGAAATTATCACAGAATATGACACATACGATGAAACTACTGTAGAACCTTCCGCAACGCCGGATCCCAACAATCCGGACGGCACGACCACAGATCCGGAAAATCCGGATCCAAATAATCCAGACAATACCGGCGATCCCAATGGCACTAATCCGGGAGGAGACAATACCGGCGGCGATGCTTCCGGCGACGGCACTACAGGCGGGGACACCTCTGGAGGCGATGCTTCCGGTGACAACGACTGGGATTATATAGGTCCCGGTGCCGGCGGGGACACCTCTGGAGGCGATGCTTCCGGCGGCGATACTTCCGGTGATACCTCTGGAGGCGACACTTCCGGCGGCGATTGGGATTATGTAGATCCCGGCACCGGTGGAGATACTCCGGTAGCTTAAAAAAGGGCATCAAAAAACTCTATGTA
>DWVA01000209.1 GCA_019120475.1 Candidatus Blautia intestinipullorum
AAATGAATGGAAAATATTTGATCAGTATAGATCAGAGCACCCAGGGAACAAAAGCGCTGCTTTTTGACAGCAGCGGAAATCTGATTAAGCGTACAGATAAAGCCCATGAACAGATTGTCAATGAAAAGGGCTGGGTCTCTCATGATCCTTCAGAAATTTATGAAAATACCCTGGAAGTGGTGAGACGCCTTATAGAAGAGGCCGGAATAGATAAGGCATTTGTGGCAGGAGTCGGGATCTGTAATCAGAGGGAAACTTCTCTTGCCTGGGATAGAGTTACGGGAGAACCGCTGGGACTGGCGATCGTATGGCAGTGCGCCCGGGCTGTAGATATCTGCGAGAGAGTTGAAAAAACAGGACAGGCTGAGAAAATACGAGAAAAAACAGGGATGAACCTGTCTCCCTACTTTCCGGCATCAAAAATTGCATGGATTTTGGAAAATGTAGAGGGAGCAAAAGAAAAAGCAGATGCCGGACAGCTTTGCCACGGAACCATTGACAGTTGGCTTATCTATAAGCTTACAAAAGGGAAATCCTATAAAACCGATTATTCTAATGCATCCAGAACACAGCTTTTTAATATTTTTGAACTGAAATGGGATGAAGAAATCTGTGAAATGTTTGGAATTGATGCGAAAAATATGGCGGAGGTCTGTGACTCGAATTCTAATTTCGGAGAAACAGATTTTGAAGGTTTTCTTCCGCATCCTGTTCCTATTCACGGAGTGCTGGGAGATTCTCACGGCGCGCTGTTCGGTCAGGGATGTCTGAATCCCGGAATGATTAAGTCCACCTATGGAACAGGCTCTTCGATCATGATGAATATTGGAGAGAATCCGGTATTGAGCACTCACGGAGTGGTGACTTCTCTGGCCTGGCGTATGGATGGAAAAGTGAACTATGTTCTGGAGGGAAATCTGAATTATACAGGAGCAGTAATTACCTGGCTGAAAGACGATATGGGGCTGATTACTTCCCCGGCAGAAACACAGAAACTGGCGGAAGAGGCTTCAAAAGATGACCAGACCTATCTGGTTCCTGCTTTTTCCGGCCTTGGAGCGCCTTATTGGGACAGCAGGGCGGAAGCGGCAGTGGTAGGAATGACAAGGACGACTAAGAAGGCAGAAGTGGTGAAGGCGGGGCTTGAGTGTATTGCGTACCAGATTACTGACATTGTAAAAGCCATGAGTGAGGATGCCGGAGTAAAGGTAGAGGAGCTGAGAGTAGATGGCGGTCCTACCAGAAATGAATATCTGATGCAGTTCCAAAGCGACATCGCGGAGGCTGTAGTCCAAGTGCCGGATGCGGAGGAATTATCTGGAATCGGCCCGGCTTATGCGGCTGGCATTGCCCTGGGATTCTGGGGAGAAGAAATTTTTCAGAAACTGAAACGCAGACGTTATGAGCCTCATATGGCTTCCGAAACGGCGGATCAAAAATATGCCGGATGGAAAAAAGCAGTGGCCAGAGTACTGGCTGAAGTATAAAAACAAAAAGAAAAGGGGAATCAAAAATGGAAGGCAAAATGAAAGTATGTGTGTTGACGGGAAAAAAGAAACTGGAGTGGGTGGAAAGAGACATTCCGCAGCCTGGAAAAGGAGAACTGCAGATCAAGCTGGAATATGTAGGCGTATGCGGATCAGATCTTCATTTCTACCAGGAAGGACAGTTGGCGAACTGGACGCTTGACGGTCCCCTGGCGCTGGGCCATGAGCCGGGCGGAGTAGTAACCGCCATCGGTGAAGGTGTAGAGGGGTTTGAGATCGGTGATAAGGTTTCTATTGAGCCGGCGGTTCCCTGCGGTGAATGTGAGGACTGCAGAAAAGGAAATTACAATCTCTGCAAAAATATTAAGATGCTGGCAATCCCAGGCGAGAGAGACGGTGTAAATGCAGAATACTGCGTACACAGCGCAAGTATGTGTTATAAGCTTCCGGAGAACATGAGCACTTTGGAAGGCGCTATGATCGAGCCGCTGGCAGTTGGTATGCATGCTACAGAACTCTCCAATGCAAAAATCGGCGAGACAGCAATTGTACTGGGAAGCGGATGTATCGGACTTTGCACGATCATGAGCTTGAAAGCAAGAGGTGTCAGTGAAATTTATGTGGCAGACGTAATGGATAAACGTTTGGAAAAGGCTTTGGAAATAGGGGCTACAAGAGTATTTAACAGTACAAGAGAAAGCATTGAGGAATTTGCCAAAACACTTCCGGGCGGCGGAGCGGATCAGGTATATGAATGTGCCGGAAACCGGGTAACTACTCTTCAGACATGTAAATTGATAAAACGTGCCGGAAAAGTTACTCTGGTAGGCGTGTCTCCGGAACCTATTCTGGAACTGGATATTGCTACATTAAATGCAATGGAAGGAACAATCTATTCTGTATACCGTTACAGGAATCTGTGGCCGAAGGCAATAGCGGCTGTTTCTTCCGGACTGATTCCTGTAAAGGACATTGTTTCTCACGAATTTGATTTCAAAGACTGTATCGAGGCTATTGATTACAGTTTGAATCACAAAGATGAAGTTATTAAAGCGGTAGTAAAATTTCAGTAATAAAAATCAAGAAAAAAGGAGGAAAACAAAATGTTAAAGAAGAAAATGGTAGCGCTGGTGATGACCGCAGTCATGGCAGGATCTTTAGGAGGAGGGGTAAATGCTGTATACGCTGCACAGGCAGGTGACAGTGCAACAGGAAAAACCAGCCTGGCAGATACTGAGTTTGATACGAGTTATGAGCCGAAGGAAGACAGCTATAAAATCTACTGTACCTATAAAAATATCCATAGCTGGTATGACGCAATTAAAACCGGTATTGACGCCGCAGTAGCCGACTTTGCGGACAAAGGCGTAACCATTGACTATGAATGGTACGGACCGGCAGAGCCGGATGCAGTAGATCAGGTGAATTCCATTGAGACAGCGGTAGGCCAGGGATATGATCTGATCGCCGTAGACGTCAACCAGCCGGAAACAACAGCAAAAGCTATTGATGAAGCAGTGGCCGCAGGCGTTCCGGTAGCAACATTTGCAAGCTCTGACGTAGAAGACTGCGACAGATCCTTCTTTGTAGGAAATACGGATAACTATGGAGACGGATGCGCTCTGGCAAAAGCTGTCTGCGAAAAGATGGGCGGAAAGGGACAGATTGCGATTCTGGCAGGAACTATGGGGGCGGCTTCTCATGAAGAACGTCTTCAGGGCTTCAAGGATACGATTGCTGAATATCCGGACATTGAGATTGTAGATGAGCAGAGAGACAATGACTCTGTGGAAAAAGCAATCAGCATTACAGAATCCTGGCTGCAGGCATATCCGGATCTCGGGGGAATTCTCTGCAATAATATGTCCAATCCGGTAGGCGCATGTCAGGCAGTCAGTGATGCAGGAAAATCCGGCGATATCATCATCGGCGGCATGGATCACGATCTTCGTACACTGGAATATTTAAAAGACGGCACCCTGTATGTAGCGCAGGTACAGAACTGCTACGATATGGGATATAAGCTGATCTACAATGCTATCAAAACAATTGACGGCGAAGAAGTAGAGGAGTCCACAGCAGTTGGTTCTACTTCTGTATATGCAGAAGATGCAGACCAGTATATTGAAATGTTATATGGAGAGGATGCAAATGCAAAGGCAGAATAATACAGAGCCGCTTTTGATCGAGATGCGGGATATTGTCAAAACATTCCCGGGCACAAAGGCTCTTGACGGCGTGACGTTAAAACTCAGAAAAGGTGAGATCCACGCTCTGGTAGGGGAAAATGGAGCCGGAAAAAGTACTCTGATGAATATTCTGACAGGTCAATTCTATATGGACAGCGGAGAAGTGCTGATGGAGGGAGAACCGATCAGGTTCTCCTCTCCGCGGGAAGCTATGAGGAAGAATATTGTTCTTGTACCGCAGGAATTGAACCTTGTACCGGAAGCCAGCGTGGCGGAAAATGTTTTTCTGGGAAACGAAGTGTTAAGCGGACGGCTTATCAACTGGAAAGAAACAGCCAAAGAGGCGGAGAGGCTTCTGGACCTTCTGGATGTTCATGTGGATGTTTCCCAGCCTGTCAAGAATTTGTCGGCAGCTTACCAGCAGTTAGTTTCTATAGCAAGAGCTCTGGCTTATGAGCCTAAGGTTTTGATTCTGGATGAGCCCACGGCGGTTTTAACCAACCGGGAAACGGAAAGTCTTTTTAAGTCTATGCAAAAACTGAAAAAGAGCGGTACCGCCATGGTATTCATTACTCATCATTTGGATGAAGTTATGGAACAGACAGACCGTATCACGATTATGAGAGACGGATGTCTTGTAAAAGAAGTCCTGACGTCTGATATAACAAAAGAAGAGATGATCAATCAGATGGCAGGAAAAAAGGTACAGATTACCACTCATGTAAATAGAAAAGTTTCCGAGGAAGTGTTTTTTGAAGCAAAAAATCTTTCCAGAGAAGGAGAATTCCATAATGTGAGCTTTCAGGTTCATAAGGGAGAAATCCTCGGAGTGGCGGGGCTTGTAGGAGCAGGACGTACGGAGATCTTTAAATGTGTCTTTGGAATTACTGAGAAAGAGCAGGGCGGGAAAACATTTATTGAAGGAAAAGAAGTACATATAAAATCTCCCATTGATGCCATCAATTATGGGATGGGCTATGTATCTGAAGAGCGTCGCCACGACGGAATTACGCCGGATATGTCCGTTATGGAAAATATGATGCTTCCTTCCTATGATAAAATAAAAAAGAACGGACTGATCAATTACAAAAAAGCTGTGGAAATTGCAGAACAGTATATTCATTCATTTAAGATTAAGACCGCATCCCGTGACACACTGATAAAAAATCTTTCGGGCGGCAATCAGCAGAAAGTGATTGTTGCCAGATGGATGGCAAAGGGCATTAAAATGTTGATTCTGGATGAACCTACCCGGGGCATTGACGTAAATGCCAAAGGAGAAATCCACCAGCTTATCCGTGAACTTGCAGACAATGGGGTGGCCGTAGTGGTGATTTCCTCAGAAATGGAAGAAGTTATGGCTCTGTCTGACAGAATTATGGTTGTCCATCAGGGGCGGATCAGCGGATATATCACAGATGTGGACAGAATTACACAGGAAGATGTCCTGAAAGTGGCATTTCAATAGGGAGGTAGAATCGAAAAATGAATAAAGTAAAAAGCTTTTTTAAATCGACTGCCGGAATGGTCCTGATCGTTACGATTCTGGTTGGAATTGTGGTACATCTTGCCACAGGGAATTTCTTTACAGCATATAATATCAGTACTCTGACACGAGCGGCATCCTTTGTGATCATCGTAGGTTTCGGACAGACGATAGTCCTTCTGACAGGAGGAATCGATCTGTCGGTGGCTACCATAGGATCTGTCTGCGGTATGTTTTCCGCCATCTTTATGGTAAATTATGGAATGAATCCATATCTCGCCATTATTATTTCCAGCCTTCTGGGAATCATCCTGGGAGGAGTGAACGGTTTCTTTATCGCATACTTTAAAATGACTCCATTTATCGTAACATTGGCAACCATGCAGATATATAAAGGTATTGTATATGTTATTACTAAAGGAATGCCAATAACCGGAATGCCGGAATCTGCAGAAACCCTCGGGAACGGTGTGATCGGGGGTGTTCTCCCCAACATTGTGATCATTATGGCTCTGATCTGTGTGATTCTGACAATTATGCTGAAAAGAACGAAATTCGGACGCTACATTTATGCGTTGGGCGGAAACAGAAGCTGTGCTAAAATCGTAGGTATTCCAACAGAGCGCATCGAAATGCTGGTATATTGCCTAAGCGGCCTTCTTTCGGCCATAGCAGGTGTCCTGATGGCATGCAGGCTGGCGTCTTTTCAGGCCAGCATCGGCGAAAGCTGGCAGATGGATTCCATTACTGCCTCTGTACTGGGCGGAACATCCATGTCAGGCGGTATTGGAAATGTTCTTGGGACTATTATCGGCGGTATTTTAAGCAGCGTGATCAGCACCTGTATCACCCTCCTCAGAGTTTCTTCTTACTGGGAAACAATAGTAACAGGCGCGGTTGTTTTAATTGCCGTCCTGATCGATGCAGTAAAGGATAATGCAGTGATCAAGAGCAGGATCAAGAGAGTTTTTAGCAGAGGATAATCTTTGGCGCTATGGAAGAAAATATATAGTGCGTGTATAATTTGGAAAGAAAAAACTTAAAGAGGCGTATGAGACACAGGAGTGTAAGTCTCATATGCCTTGTTTTTTTATTTGCTAGCGCAGGAAATATTTTATGCTTTATCTTCTTTCCGGAAACTGATATAATAAATATGAATTTTTTGACAATAAGTTTTATAAGATAAGGAGGGCGTTGTGCGAAGATTTTACAAATGCTGCAGTAAAATGGCAGCTCTTGGAATGGCAATGATTCTGGCATTTCCGGTTACCGGATATGCGGCAGAAACTGAGAAAGAAGAGCAGGAAACACAAGAAACGGTCATTCAGCAGGAAGAAAAGCCGGATCTGCAAGATGATTTTTATGAAGCAGTTAACTATGATCTGTTTCAGCAATGGGAAATTCCGGCAGATAAAGCTGCACAAAACTGGTTTTATATTGTGCAGGAGCAGAATGATGAGCGTCTTCTTCAGATGGTTAAAGAAGCATCTGAAGATGAGGATGCAGAAGTTGGAAGCGACAGTTACAATGTAGGCGCTTTTTATCTCACAGGAATGGATACGGAAGCCAGAGATCAGGGCGGCTATGGTGAGGCTGGAAACGCCTTCCTGGAAAAAGTAGATCAGGCCCAGAGTGTGGAAGAGCTTGTGAAAGCCTGTCTTACCTTTTATCGCGAATACGGCATTGCCAGTTTGCTGGGATTTACTTATGGGGTGGATGGGGAAGACTCCAGCCAGAATGTTCTTTATTTAGTAGGCGGAGATACTGGACTTTCAAAAGAAATCTGGTTTTCAGATGACGCAGCAAATCAAAAACAGGTGGAGTTATTTCAAACATATATGCAGGAACTTTTGAAGATTAACGGTCTGTCTGAAGATGAAGCTTCCAGTACTGTAAAAGAGGTAGCAGATATGATGAAAGCTCTGGCAGAGAATTCGTTGGGTCTGGCTGACTTGTATGATCCTCAGAAAACTTATAATGTATATAAGGCTTCAGATGTAGAAGAATTGTTCGGGGAATCTGTTTCTTCCGAAACCCTGGAAGAGATATTTGGAATTTTGCCGGATGAAAAAATGATTATTTCTGATGTAGGGTGTATGGAAAAGGTTGCCTCTTTTTTGAAAGATGAAAACTTGGAGCTTTTGAAGAAATATGTAAAAGTTAGTCTGTACCGGGATCTTTCACCATATGTAGACACAAAAAGCCATGAGGCGCAGCAGACATACGTCAATTCGGTAAATGGCCTGGAAGAGGGAGAACCGTATGAGCAGCAGATTTGCTCCAGTGTTCAGAGTAATCTGGGGTTCCAGTGCGGAAAGCTGTTCAGTGAAAAGTACTTTCAGGAGGATACAAGATCCCAAATTCAGTCAATGATTGACCAGGTGGCGGAAGTATTTGAAAACAGACTGGAAAATATGGAGTGGATGAGCCCGGAAACAAGAGCGCAGGCCATAGAAAAACTGCAGACATTGGATGCCAGGATTGGATGCCCTGACGAATGGCCTCAGGAGGACTATGAATTACAATTGAAACGTCCGGAAGAGGGAGGTCTCTATGTTGATAACCTTATGGAAATTGCGCATGTGCAGATGGAGCAGGTATTCCAGACAAAAGATGAACCTGTAGACAAATCGGAATGGCTCGTATATCCTCAAGAGGTGAATGCGTACTATGATACCTCCACTAACAGCATTACTATTCTTGCCGGCATTCTGCAGGAACCTTTCTATGATCCGGATGCGGAGCCGGAAGAAAATTTAGGAAAGATCGGCGCAGTTATAGGACATGAAATTACTCATGCTTTTGACAGTGCCGGAGCACAGTATGACGCGGAAGGAAATATCCGAAATTGGTGGACGGACGAGGATCTGGAATACTTCCAGGAACTGTCCCAGAAGGTAATAGACTATTATGACGGTATGGAAATTGCAGGACTGGAAGTAAATGGAGAGCAGACAGTGACGGAAAATATTGCAGATCTGGGAGGGCTTTCCTGTGTTCTTGAAATTGCTGAACAAAACGGCTATGATCTAAAAACAGTGATGGAGTCCTGGGCGTCTTTGTGGGCGGAAGAACTTCGTCCGGAGGCGCTTTCTAATCAAATTGCAACGGATGTACACTCTCCGGGAAAAATCCGTGTAAATGCGGTGCTGTCGGCAATGGATCAGTTCTATGATGTTTGTGGAATTGAGGAGGGGGACGGTATGTACTGTGCACCTGAAGAAAGACCTAAAATCTGGTAAAATGTATGATCAGAAAGAAGTAGTATTAATATCTGGGAAATAGAAATTGTAAAGAGTACAACTCCTCATAAGCCGGAGAGTTGTACTCTTTATATTTTAAGCCTAATTGATGCAGATTTATTTGATGGAAATCACATAAGCCTTTTCAAATACTCCATCGCTGTCCAGTTTATTGATATTCGGCTTTTGACTAAGTTCATCTTCAAAGCCTGAATTGTCGCAGCGCCCCATCCATGGCTCCAGACAGACAAAGGGAGCGTCCATGGAAGAGGACCAGATACCGAAGCTCGGGAAGCCCTGGCAGATAAGCTCCACATACGGTGTGCCGTCAGGAAGCGCGATCCCGGCCTTTGTGATCTGATTATTGTCAAAAATAAGCGCGTCTCTGTCGAACATGTGAGGATCGATCCTGCAGGCGCCGTTTTCCAGAGGCAGAGTGCGGGTCTGATCCGGAAGAGCCGTACCGGTAGAGAGATCCAGAAGGCAGTAAGTGAGTTCTTTCTGCCCGCTGAAGGTGAGAAAATACTGGCTGCGGCTGGTATCCGGAAGGACAGGAACACGAAAAGCCGGATGGCCTCCGATTGTAAAAAACATGGTTTCCGTATCCTTGTTGATCACCTTCCAGGAAACAGAAACGTCTTTTCCGTGAAGCTGGTGGGTAATATAGAGTTCAAATGTGAAAGGATAGAACTCTCTGGTAGCGTCAGAAGAAGTCAGGCAATGGGTAACAGAGACGTTGGATTCTTCTGTGCAGACGAAATCCATATCCCGCGCGAAACCATGCTGTCCGCAGCAGTAAGTTTTTCCGTTGATCTGACAGCGGTCTTTGTAATACCTTCCTACATTTGGAAAAAGAACCGGCGCATGGCGTTTCCAGTAAGCGGGATCAGCCTGCCAGAGTACCTGGCGGCTGTTTTCCTTGTCATAAATCTCACACAGCTCCGCGCCGTGATCCTCAATCTTTATGCGGAGCAGTTCATTTTCAAGTGTATGTGTCATAAAAATCCTCCCAATATAAATTTATCTTATTTTCCCTGAGTTTTCTCTTTGCTTTCAGTTTCCGGCACTTCTACGATAGCTTCTGCGATTTTATGTTTTGCTACGGATTTTACATGGATGATCATGCCGTTGCTTTCACAGGTGAACTGGCTACCATCTTCGGGGATGCTGTCGATGATACTGTAGATAAATCCGTTAAAGGTATCGTAATCTCCCTCCGGAAGGGTGAGATGCAGTTCCTGGGCCACGTCGTCCATTTCCACGTCTCCGCGTATCAGCCAGGAATTAGGGGAAAGACGCTGGATCTTCTCGGTATCTTCCTCATTCTCTTCGTAAATATCTCCCACAAGTTCTTCCAGAAGATCGTGGAGAGTAGCGATGCCGGACATTTCTCCATATTCATTGAGAAGAACGGCAAAATAATTTCTTGTCTGTTTCATATGGTCGAACAGCTTGGCGGCTTTCATGCTCTCCGGAATGAAGAAAGCAGGTTTTACAGCCTTTTCCAGGATATTTTCCCTGGAGAAATCATCCAGACGGAAATAATCCTTGGTATCCAGGATTCCGATGATATTGTCCTTTGTTTCCTGGCAGACAGGATAGTAGCTGTGGCGGTTCTGGTAAATGATACTCTTCCAGTCCTCCATAGAATCTTCTGTATCCAGTACGATCACGTCAGTACGATGGGTACAGACCTGTTCAGTTGTAATATCATGAAATTCAAAAATATTCTGGATAAATTCATTTTCCTGGGTGTCAATAACGCCCTGGGCGTTTCCCTCCATGAGCATCATCTGGATTTCTTCCTTTGTCACCTGATCGTCATTTTCAGCAGGATTGATCCCGAGAAGCTTCAGGATCAGGTTTGTGGAAACAGTGAGCAGTGACACCAGAGGAGAGAAAATCTTGGCGACTCCATAAAGCGTTGGAGCCAGTCCGAGAGACAGAGACTCCGAGTTCTTCATGGCGATCCGTTTAGGGACAAGCTCACCGAATACGATACTGATATAAGAAAGAATCACAGTAATGATGACCATGGCAATGGAATTCAATGTTTTTGCCGGAACAGGCACTCCGGCGGAAATCAGGGCGTCCACGATGATTCCGGCAAAATTGTCGGATGCGAAGGCACTGTTGAGAAAGCCGGACAGCGTGATCGCTACCTGAATGGTAGCCAGAAACCGGGCGGGCTGTTCCGTGAGTATAGAAAGCTTTTTGGCCCTTTTATTGCCATCCTCCACAAGACATCGGAGCTTTGTTTCATTCATAGAAATGACTGCGATTTCCGCACTTGCAAAAACTGCATTTAAAAATGTAAAAACAATAATTAAAATAATAGAACCTATCATAATAAAATTTCTTAAAATCCTCCTGTTGTTTAAAAATAAAAATACACAAAAAGGTATAGCCTGTAAGCTGAGCTCACAAGCTATACCTTATATATTCATGATTTTTATGCGGGAATCGATAGTATGGTAATCGTCAGAAGAGTCGTCCACGCAAATCTCACATCCTTTCTCTTATCGAGAAAAGATATCATATTTTCAGTAAAATGTCAAGATTTTCCCACTTTTTACATAGGAAAACTGGAGAATATTCTTGACATTTTGTCAATCCATGATAAACTTTAAATATCTTCCTGCTGAGGCAGCGGAGACGGCCCGAAAGTAAAATGACCGTAAAAGGGGTGCTGGGGAAAGCCTTGCTGAGATTGATGCCGTATTCGTATCGGACCCGTTGACCTGATCTGGATAATGCCAGCGTAGGGAGTATATAGGATTATCGCGCTTTTAAGAAAGCTGACTCCCGTAGGTTCTCTGCGGGAGTTTTACTTTTGCAGAAATAACGGCCGGCTTTTCCTGAGGAAACGGCCAGTCAGAAAAATAAAATTTAAGGAGGAAATGAAAGATGAATGCAAGTGTAGCTATTCAGGTACTTCCTGAAGCAAAAGATGATGAGGAACTGATCCGTGTAGTGGACGAGGTGATCGCCTATATCAAAAGTACAGGGCTGAACTGTTATGTAGGCCCCTTTGAGACTGCCATTGAAGGAGACTACGATGAACTGATGGACATTGTAAAGGAATGCCAGCATATTGCCATCCGGGCGGGCGCTCCGTCCGTAGCGGCCTATATCAAGGTGACTTACCGCCCGGAGGGTGAGGTGCTTACTATTGAGAAAAAAGTTACGAAACATCACCTGGACGATTAATACTCTGGCGGCTCTTCTGGTCCTTCTGGTGATCTGGCAGGCGGTCTGTATGCTTGGAATTGTTCCGGGGTACATGCTGCCTTCGCCGGTGCAGGTAGTTATGGCTTTTGCGGAAGATTTCCCTCTTCTGATGTCTCATCTCAGGGTGACTTTGGCGGAAGCTTTTGTGGGGCTGATCTGCGGCGTGGCTTTTGGTTTCGCTATGGCGGTCCTTATGGACCGGTTTGAAAAACTGTACAGAGCCGTATACCCCCTTGTAGTGCTGACGCAGACAGTTCCTACTGTGGCCATTGCGCCTCTTCTGGTGCTGTGGTTCGGTTATGAGATGCTTCCGAAAGTAATCCTGATCGTGATCACCACATTTTTTCCTGTAACTGTAGGAGTACTGACAGGACTCAGGAGCGCCGACAAGGACACCATGAATCTGCTCCGGTCTATGGGAGCAGGCCGTTTTCAGATTTTCCGGTATGTGAAGCTGCCGGGAGCAATGGGACAGTTTTTTTCCAGCCTCAGGATCTCTGCGGCTTATTCTGTTGTAGGAGCGGTGATCTCCGAGTGGCTGGGCGGCTTTAACGGCCTGGGCGTCT
>DWVA01000029.1 GCA_019120475.1 Candidatus Blautia intestinipullorum
TCCGGGTTTTTCTCCCTGAAAATCATACCAAACGCACAGAAAAAACCGACAGCCTATATGACTATATGACTGTCGGTAAGGGTGTGGTTTCATGTTTGTTTTTCGTAAAAATCCTGTATCCTTATAAGTCAAGGTTTCCGGTCCTTTTTCTTTCTCTTTTATCTGCGGATGCTCTCGTAGTAAGCGAAAAGACCTTCTGCCAGCACCGGATCAATAACCGGAAGACCAGTGGCCTCTTCCAGTTCTTTTGCCACGCCGATGGTGGCAAGACCTGTGCATGCAAGAGCGATCACTTCCGCCCCCTTTTCTTTCAGGTTCTTTCCTGAAGCGATCACCTGCTTTCTTCCTTCCGGCGTCATCAGATCCAGAGTGCTGTCCACACCTTCCGGCTTTTCCAGGATCATTTTCCCCTCAAGAAGTCTTGCATAAGCGTTGGGAGCATAATCCGTGATCCCAAGTACTCCGATTTTTGATCCGTACCGAAGAGCCAGGGCCACTGTTGTCTCTCCACCGCCGGTTACCGGCATCCCCGGAAGCGCCTCCCTTATCTGGCGTACGCCCGGATCATCCGCGCAGCTTACAATGATCATATCCACATCCTGAAATGATTTCGCCGTTTCCACAATCTTCGGAACCGCGATCTCGCAAAGCTGGGGACTGTGGATTCCCTCCGGCTGATCCGGGATACACTTTGTCTCCACATCAAGAGACGGAAACTTCTCCATAATCTGCCTTTGATGGGAATATAATACTTCCGGATCCTCACATGTCAGAACACGAATCAATCCTACTTTAAACGTTTTTTCATGATGACTCATTTTTTCTTCCTCCTTTTTTCCTAAAAAACCCCGCAGCATTTCCTTTGCTGCAGGGTTCATCTTTTCTATACCTGGAACACTCCCTCTTTGATCACAAGCGTATCATCAAGATAGAGCGTCGGCTTCAGTATAATTCCGTCCATGTGGCATTCCGCCTTGTTTACCCCGCCGAAGGATGTATTTGTTCCAAACGCAATGTGTACGGTTCCATACACTTTTTCATCTTCCAGAATAATGCCGTTCAAAATCGCCGCTTCGTTTGTTCCGATCCCCAGCTCACATAATGTACCGTTCACTTCGTTCTTCAGCAGGATATCCAGATTTTCACTTTTTTCTCCTGTCACCTGGCGAAGCTTGCCGCCGCTGATCTTCATATGAAGCGGGCTCTCCAGCTTTCCGATTCCTACCATAGAACCATCTATGGTCATCTCGCCGTCGGATCCGTCTTCCAAAGGAGCAATGTATGCCTCACCGGAAGGAAGATTGCCGCATTTTCCGGGCTCTTTGTATACTCCCGGACTGGGTATGCCATTTCTTCCTTTCAGACTGATTTTCAATACCATTCCGCCTTTTTCAATTCTTGCACTGTCTGCCTTTGTCAGCATATCGGTGATCTTGTCCGTCAGTTTCTCTACTTCGCCGTAATCTGCCGTCATGGCGCCTTTACTGAACATTTCTTTCGTAATTCCCGGCATAGTTGCCACTCTGCTTCCTGCTGCCGCAGCCTCGATTCTCGCGCTTGTATGAGTCAGAGATTGTGCTGTAGGCGCAATGACCACATCCGCCGCTTTCATGGCTTCTGCCACTGCTTTTGGCGGCTCCTGCCCGCTCACTTCTCTCTCCTTCATCACAAGCAGCATTCCTTCACAGCCGAGGCGGCAGGACGCTTCATAAAGGGCCTCGCCGATCTCTTTTCTTGTATCGTCAGTGATCACAAGTACAGATTCTTCTTTTTTTACTCCCAGGCAGGAGGTAAGTACCTGTTCTGCAATTTGTACTAAGTCTTTCATGATCTGTCTATCCTCTCTTTTTCAAATCGGTCAGTTCTGACACAACGCGGGCAAGAAGCGTTCTTGGAAGGACTGCCATTTTCCCAGTCTTCTCTTCAAACATGCGCTTCATTTCCTGAGTATAGCCGATACAGTCCAGAACGATCAGGTCAGCGTCCATGTCTTTTACCTGCTCTGCCGCCTTCTCCAGATCTTCCCACTCTCCATAAGGGGATGCCGCAATAGAAGTCACTTTGTTCACGTACTGACTCCATTTCCCTTCTGTCTGCGCAAGCTGCAGGGGTGACGGAGTCATACAGATAATGTTGGATTTCTTTGTCATCAAAGGCACAATCCGATCAAGAATATCGCAGGGATAGATCAGAGGAATGTTTTTGGATGTCAGTGTTTCCGGAAACTTTCCTGTACAGAAAAACATGATCAGCCTGCATCCGGCCGTTTCCATCTCATCAATGGCCTGCTGAAGCCTGGGAAGGATATAACGCTCTGCAAAAGTGACAGAAGTGCCGTCCGTCAGACGGGAGACCAATACATAGTCTCCTTCCTCCGGTTTAAACTTTGCAATCTCTTCTTTTGTCAGTCCATCCAGGCCTCCTGCCTGTATCAGTTCAACCTGTCCCTCAAAAATATCCATGATATCTGCTGTCACATCAACTCTCGGCGCCTGTCCGATGGTAATCGCACCAATTTTCATCTGTATTCACCTCTTATTCTTGTCCCAATGTCTGTAAATGATCCATCTTTCCATACAGTTTTACAAGACGTGCATACTCTTCTTCGTCATAGAACTTGCACTGTCCTCTTCCGAAAGTTTTTGCAACTTCCAGCATAAAGCGTGCTGCTTCCTCCACATCCGCCGCATGAGTTGCTCCTGTCGCGCATCCCGGCACCATAACTTCTGTTGTGATGGCAATTCCTACAACCGGAGCTTTTGTTGCAGTACATGGCTGCAGAACACTGTTGATATGATACACATCATTTCCATAAGGAGTAATATCCTGTGTTGTCAGCGGGAACACATAGGGAAGCTTTCCTGTAGTGATCTGCATCAGATCCAGCAGGTCTTCGGATGTTCTTAAAATATATCCTTCTTTTACCGTGGGAGAGATGGCGAATCCTCTTGTGTTTATCACGCGGTTGCCCTTTGTTGTATCAACAGAGAGAATGGCATCCAGATCATCTGATACTTCTTCCCTGTTCACCTGTGACATCTCTACCGGTGATCCCATAAACGGAACCGGATCATGGGGCTGTGTAGGCGCGTTCGGGCAGATGTGGGTGGAAATCAGCACATCACCCTCCAGCACATCCCCTTTGTTCTGCATATCCAGAATTTTAGCGGCAAGAGCAACTGCTGCCAGCGCTCCGTCTCCGTCAGATACGAATCCGATTCTCTCCGGACGCGCTCCAATACCTCCCAGTCTTCCAAGAAGTCCGATCGTCGGAGCATTTCCGCCGTTTGTCTTCCCCTTTGATCCGGGAATGCGCACTTTCAGCATATCTGTGGAACCTTTTGGCCCCTTCAGCTCATATACTTCAATATTTGCATCCGGCTGGATCGTTCTTAAATATTCTTCTACCTTTTTTCCTATCACATTTCCATCATCCAGGATATCATACGCTTCAAGAATCTGTTTCATTAACATGGCTTTTGTCTCCTTTTTCTGCTTTTTTGTTTTGTTTTTTGCCCATGCCGCCCACGGAACATGTGTGCCTGGGGTTTTCATCTCTTACAGGTAGCTCACCATCTCTTTTCCGACTACCTCTTCTGTCTGTTTCAAAAGTTCCGGATCATACATGGTAGCAGACAGCTTCAGATTTTTCTTATCTGTTCCGATCACATAGACTTCCAGTCCTTCCTCCATCATTGCTGTTGTGACAGGCTCTCCGGTATTTGCATTAATGGTCATAATAAGATCAGGGAAAGTTGCAAGCCGTTTTCCGTCCTTTTCCGCTGTGGCATACTCATTCCAGAACGTCAGCTGACAGCCGTCTACTTCCGCATATCCCACATCGAATCCTCCTGTTGTTTCAATAGAAAAGTTTTTCACCTCTCCTTTTGCCAGGATAGAACCGCCGAGAAATTCACACACATTTCTTACCGCTTCCTCTACGGAAGTTTCCAGCCCTTTACGGAAAGCTTTGCCTGTCTCTATTGCAAAGCTGACACCGCCGATAGCGCAGTTTTCTTTTGCGTAGGCAGCTGTCACCGGATTTCTGGCAACCGCTACCAGTCCTCCCGCCTCAATGGACGCCATACGCACAAGTTTTGAGGTGTGCTCAATGCTTCCCTCAAAGAAACACTCCACATGATTTCCTGTCTCCGGATTTCCTCCCACGCATGCCTGAACCGTCCTGTAGTCCTTCTGCTTATGCAGATTCATGCTTCCCATAACTCCGGTTGGATGGGCACGTCCATTACACGGTGCGTCCACAAGTGGAAGACCGGAAATCGCAGCCTGAAGCCATCCGTTCACAGACGCCTCTCCTCCCTGCTCATTTGTGATAATACCGCCCAGCTTCAGATCTGTATTCTTTTTGATCATCTCAATCGTATAAGCAAGATCCTTAGCTGTCATAAACTGGTCTCTGGCATTTGGCGCTCCCACAAGGGAAGCTGTCAGAAGAACCGCGTCATCATCAATCTCTTCAATCGGAACAAGTCGAAGATCTGTATAATCTACCGCGATCTTTGCATATTTTCTTCCTTTTACCGGATCTCCTCCGCCTCCTCCGCCAAGGATCGTACCTCCTGTGAGGACATCATCCAGTACTTCTTCTGTCAGTTTAAGTCCTTCTTTTTTCTCCACTTGAAAATCCCCTTCTTTCCTTAAAATGATCTGCTTTATACTGCAAATGCCGACATAAAGGAAAATCCCTTACGCCGACACTTGAATAGATCCGCTATTCTTTCTTGCTTCCAAGGGCAAGCGTCGCCGTAAAGAAGCTGTACAGAGCCGCGCCTGCCAGTGCGCCGGCGCCCAGAATATTGAGTGTATGCTCGTTTTCTTTGTTTCTCTTTACCAGGATCGCACGGATGATCAATGCGACAATAATAGTAAGACCATTGATAGTGCTTCCTACCAGAAGACCGGTTGCAAAGAGGATTCCCACCTGTCTGGAGCCTCCAAGAAGCTGGATGACTGCTCCCGGAATTGCCCAGATCAGAAGCCATTTTGCAACTGCTCCGCCTGCGCCTGCTTCGATGGTAGCCGCAAAGGTTGCGTCTACAGGAGCATACAGTCCCTGCGCAAAGTAGGTACGCGCAAGAAAGGCTACCATAACAAATGCAACGATAAATCCTACGATCTCAGAGATAAACTGCTGTTTTCTTCCTACTTTTTCCAGCTCCGGGTCTTTTCCATATCCTCTTAATATATAACCGCATTTCAGGTCATAGGCCATATCGGAGAAGGCCGGTCCTGTCGCCGCTGTATAGGCAACCAGAACAGCCAGAGGCATGCTCGGGAAACCGATCAGCATACCTACCAAAAGGAAGATAAGTGCTGTGGCAAATCCCGGAAACCATCCGGAATACATTGCGGAAATTCCAACGATCAATTCTGAAGCAATTGCGGCAAATGCTGCATAAATGATCCAGATCACCAGTTTAAATGGTGTCATCTCTGACCAGATGCCTGTGGCGATCGCCAGAGCAATTGCCACAACAAAATATGCCACATATCCCCAGCCAAGAGCGCTCTTCATATTACTCATGCTGCGGCTGAATTTTCCTGCCGCGCTTGCATCGTTTCCTTTCTTGGAGAACAGCATTTTACATACCTGCAAAAGCGCGATGAGTCCCGCTCCGATCATAATTCCGTGAGGCATGTACTGAAACATCGGATCTGACGCAAGATCCGCTCCTTTTCCGAAAATGTCCGTCACGATCGGAAAACTTTTTCCGAAAATGTCAATGATAAAGCCGTTTGTATTGATGACTCCGATCACAATGCTACCGACTCCGAGAGCCGCCATAGCCGCGAAATCACCAAACCAGGACACACCGAGAAGGTCTGTCGGGACACCGATCACTTTACCGCCGATACCGATTACCATACCAACAAGAAGCAGCATTGCTTTCCGGCCTTTTTCTACAACTGCCAGGATAGACTGTGCAGATGCAACTCCCGGAGGCCATGCTCCCTCCGCCGGGAACATTTCTGAATCAAATGTCTTATAAAGGATTGTCGCGTCAATGATCGTTGCGATAAATACACCGATCAGCATTGGGAACATCAGATCTTCTCTTCCCATAATGACTGGAATACCGATGGGAAGCAGCAGACTGTTTGCCGCTGAGAATGTTGCTCCTGATATAGAAGTCTGAATCATGTTCTGGCTGTGAATACTCCTGTATTTCTGCAGAAACGCCAGCGGTATCCTGGAAAGTATAATCGCAAACAAGGCTCCAACGATAGATGTGTTGGGAGCTACACCAGTACGTACGATCAATTCCAGTCCGATAATTGCTCCAAGCACACTCATAATGATATTCAGTATGAGAACATGCGGGGCCAGTGCTTTAGGGTGTTCGGCTGCTGTAATATGCAGCTGTTCAAGCGATTTCTTCTCTTGTTCATCCATATTTTCTCCTCCTTTTCTCTCATTCGCCGCTTTACCTTTTTCAGGCCAAACCGGCTTTCAGGTACAAAGAAAGCCAATGTGACGATCACCCACATTGGCTTAACACCTCTTTATTTTAGCACTTTATCAAATTGAAGTCTTTATTCTCTGAATCCAATTTTTCACCAGAGTCTTTGTGCTCGGCGCACAGCTCTTGTCAATTTTTTTTCGTTTCCTTTCCATTTTCTACCAGATATCTTCTTACTAAACAGACAAATGCCAGTTCCTGCAAAGTTGTAAAATCTCCTATATCACACTTTAGTATTTCTTCAATCTTTTTTACTCTGTACATCATGGTATTTCTATGGAGATACAATTTTTCCGCTGTCTGCTTTTTCGATCCTCCGTTTTGCATCATCACTTCCAACGTCTCCACAAGGCCAGTTCCATGCTTCCTGTCATACTCTTCCAGGCTGTACAGCCGTTCCTCTACATAAGACTTGACTTGCGGAAGACTGGAAATTTCCAGCAGCAGTTCTTCATATTTCATCTCTTCCCACCAGAAAATCTTCTGTTCTTCCAAATCTTTTGCGGCAATCTGTGAAAGTTTCGATATCTGATGAGCGGCTTTGGGCATATCAAAATACCCGTCTATTTTATCGGAAACAAGTATATGGAAATTTGCTTTGCATAATTTCTTCAAACTCTCCTCAAAATTTTTCAATTCTTCTTTAAAGGTCAAAATCCGCCCCGGCTCACAGAACAGAACCTCTATCTTTTCCGGAAGAGAAATCACTGTGTACCCGAGATTTTGTTTCATAAAAAATGTTTCCGCCAACTGCTCTGCCTTTTCCTTTTTCCGAGCAGACCACTGTCCTTTCGGATATTTTGTACAGATCTCCATCATCCTTACCGGCATCATAGGCCAATACAGAGAATTGGCTCTGATCTGCGCCTCATCCTCCCTGTCAAACCTTTCCTGCACCAGATCAAAATAAAATTTCCGATCCAGTTCTTTTTTCTCAATCTTTCCGATCTGATAGCGTGTCCGCATCTCTACTCCGTTTTTAGCTTCCACAATGGCAACCATTACCGGATACACCGCTTCAATAAATCCCAGGGCATTGTTGAGAAAGAAGAGTGGAAAATGAATCTGATCTGCCAACTCCAGGGCCTCTTCCGGAAAATGGTCAAAAAATCGTGTCTTGATCGCCAGCGCTGCAGCCCCTGCCTCATTTAAGTCCCGGATCAGATTGAGAACCGCTCCTTTGTCATTACGGATGGCATACCCGGTAGTGATAAGCAGCATATCCGCCCTAAGCCATGGTTTGATATCCGGCTGTTCCATCATGTCATATGCTACCACGGTACGGTCCAGCCCTTTTTCGCCCGCTACCAGGTCTGCCTGTCCGTTGTCCCACAATTTTTTTATATCTTTTACTGTCAGCCTCATGCTATCGCTTCCCTTTTGTTTTGATTTTTTTACGATAACATTTCATAATATATTTTTCAATACCTGCCAAAATGAAGATTCTGTAAAAAATAACAGGAATGAAGCTGTATTTTGTTACGTCCTCCGTTATCTTTTTCACATATATTTCTTTACAATCGGCTGCATCGTATGTCACTTCTGCTATAGAATTGACTCCTGGAGAGAGGGTTGATATTTCTCTACATCTCTTTCTAAAAACAAAACGGGCGCTTATGGAAGCACACGGCTGTCCACAAACGCTCAATCCTATCGTACTCCTGTTAAAATAAAATTCATTAATCGCTCTACATCATCAAAAATAGCCCCGACGGTCTGATAAGTTCCGGCAAAGCCTGATCGTCATTGACAGTGGCTATGTATGCGTCACATTTTTCGCAGTCCAATCCGCAGTATCCCATCATATCTTTCATAGGTTATTTTCCTCCAATATTTTTCTCATGTCTGTAACAGACTGGACCTGCTGCTTTTTCTGATATTGTCAAGATTAGTTGACACATTTTTCTCAAGGATATCACTGACTATGCCACCAGCTCCAAAGTCTCATAATACTGCCTACGTTTTACCATGGGAGGAACCCCTCCATTGGCAGAGCAGATCCTCCGGTTATTCCAGTAGCTGAGGAAGTATCTCCAAATGAG
>DWVA01000210.1 GCA_019120475.1 Candidatus Blautia intestinipullorum
CCAGGCTTTTCGGAATGATACAGGTACATCCGACGGAAAATCTGTATTACTGGCTGGATGCGGTGTCGAATCATGCCGTCTGCGGAATACCGCTTATCTGTCAGTAAAAATCCTGTTTTTTGTATTGCAATACTAAGGTACAGGGCATATAATAATTGATATACCAATTATTGACAGCATCAATGATTGATGCTGTCAATAATTATGTAAGGAGGATTACTGATGAAATATGCTGTTCATACTCTGCTTGCCCGCACAGGCCATGCAGAGCAGAATTATCTCCGGCCCTATCTGGGCGCCCTCGGCCTTTCTCCCGGCCAGCCCAAAATACTCCGCTGTCTTTATACCAACGGCCCCTGCTCGCAGAAGGAACTGGCCGCTTACTGTGAGGTAGACCCCTCTTCCGTCTGCAGGACTCTTGACAGTCTGGAAAAAAATGGTTTTCTTATACGGCGTCCTTCAAAGACAGACCGCCGCACCGGAGAAGTGTCTCTTACAGATAAGGGAACGAGAGCATTTGAGACCTGGGAAAGCCAGTGCATGCTTCTGGAAAGCCGTATGCTTCAGGGATTTTCCCAGGAAGAAAAAGAAAAGCTGGCTGATTATCTAGCCCGGATCTACCGCAACATGGGCGGACAGCTTCTTTGAGGAGGATTCTCTTATGAATGATCTGAAAAAAATATTTTCCTATGCAAAGCCTTATAAAAAGGAGTTTTTCATAGCGGTGATCCTTGTCTGCATTGAGACTGTCTTTGAAATGATCATCCCTCTTTTGATGACAGACATTGTCGATGTGGGGGTTCCTTCCCACGATATTGGCATTCTCATGCTCCAGGGCGGAAAAATGGCGGTGTGCGCCGCGCTTTCTCTGATCTCCGGACTTTTGTACGCCCGTTTTGCTGCGGCGGCAGCCTATGGTTTCGGGGCGGAGCTCCGGCTGGCTCAGTATCAGAGACTCCAGAATTATGCTTTCTTCAATCTGGACCGTTTTTCCGTTCCCTCTCTTGTAACCCGAATGACTACTGACGTTACGGTAATGCAGAACGCCGTCAACGGAGGACTCCGTCCCCTGGTGCGAAGTCCCATCATGCTGGGACTGGGAATCGCAATGGCCTTCATGCTGAACAGAAAGCTGGCTTTTGTATTTGTTTTTACAGCTCCGGTGCTGGGGATCATCCTAGCTCTGATCGTACACAAAGTCAGTCCTTTGTATAACCGTCAGCAGACTGCTGTAGATCATGTCAACGGCCATATCCAGGAAACGCTTACCGCCATCCGCGCAGTAAAAGCTTTTGTAAGAGGCGATTATGAAACAGAGCAGTTTGAAACTGTAAACAACGAGCTTGCCAGTACCAGCCGGAACACCTTCCGCTACGCTGTCCTGAATCTTCCTGCTTTTCAGGGAGTCATGTATACCGCCATTGTCCTTCTTATGTGGAATGGCGGCAACTATATCCTGAAAGGTTCCATGAGCGTAGGGGAACTTACCGCGTTTTTAAGCTATGTGCTCCAGGTTATGAATTCTCTGATGATGATTTCCAACGTTTTCCTTATGCTTACCCGCTCTCTTGCCAGTGCAGAACGTATTTCAGAAATCCTGGAAGAACCGGTGGATCTGACTTCCCCTGCCGAACCGGTGACAGAAGTTCCTGACGGAGGGATCCTATTTGAGAACGTTTCCTTTAAATATTATGAGAAAGCGCAGAAATATGCGCTCTCCCATGTAAATCTGGATATCCGCCCCGGCGAAACCATCGGCATCATTGGAGGAACGGGTTCTGCCAAATCCACCCTGGTACAGCTTATCCCCCGTCTTTACGACGCTACTGAAGGCCGTGTTCTGGTGGGCGGGCATGACGTAAAGGAGTATGATCTTGCCGTTCTTCGCGACGCAGTGGGGATCGTCCTGCAGAAAAATGTGCTTTTTTCCGGAACTGTCCGCGAAAATCTTCTCTGGGGAAATAAAGAAGCAGACGATGAAACACTCTGGGACGCCTGCCGGAAAGCCTGTGCCGATGAATTTCTCCTGAAAATGCCGGACGGTCTGGACACTGATCTCGGCCAGGGAGGAGTCAATGTTTCCGGAGGCCAGAAACAGCGGCTCTGCATTGCCCGTACACTTTTGAAGAATCCCAAGGTGCTGATCTTTGACGATTCCACCAGTGCAGTAGACACTGCCACGGAGGGAAAGATCCGCAGGGCGCTGAAGGCTCTTGACGGCGTTACCAAGATCATCATTGCCCAGAGAGTATCTTCTGTAATGAGCGCAGACCGGATCATCATCCTGGAAGACGGCCGGATCCACGCCGCAGGCACCCATAAAGAGCTTCTGGCTTCCGATCCCATTTATCAGGAAATTTATGAGTCCCAGATGAAAGCGCAGAAGCATGATCCGATTCCTGAAACCGGCAGTGAAGAAAGCATCGAGAAAGGAGACAGAAGCCATGGCAAAAACATTTAACGGAAAACGTCCGGAAAATCTGCGCCGGACTCTCGGAAAGCTGTTCGCATATCTCGGCAGACATAAGTTTCTCCTGGTTCTGGTAGGCATCCTTGCCGCAGTAAGCGCTTCTGCCAATCTTCTGGGAACCTATATGATCAAGCCTATTGTCAATCAGGTAACGGAAAACGGGGATGTTTCCCTTCTTCTTCGCAACGTAGCCATAGCCGCCGCTATTTTCGGAACCGGCGCCCTCTCCACTCTGGGCTATACACAGATCATGGTGCGGGCCGCGCAGAAGGTGCTCTGTGATATCCGCCGGGATCTTTACGGGCATCTGCAGAAGCTTTCTCTTGAGTATTTCGATTCCCAGCGCAAAGGCGATCTGATGAGCCTGTTCACCAACGATGTGGATACCATATCGGACGCTCTTAATAACAGCTTCGCCATGATCATTCAGAGCTTTATCCAGATCATCGGAACTTTAACGCTTCTCTTTATTTTGAACTGGAGGCTCTCCCTACTTGTTATCCTGGGTTATGGAGCCATGTTTCT
This sequence comes from Candidatus Blautia intestinipullorum, assembly GCA_019120475.1. Classification (GTDB taxonomy): domain Bacteria; phylum Bacillota; class Clostridia; order Lachnospirales; family Lachnospiraceae; genus Blautia_A; species Blautia_A intestinipullorum. Next base: position 2,996 of record DWVA01000210.1, read on the forward strand.
TTACATCCGCTACAGCACCAGAAAAAGCAAATTTTATTTTAACCGCCATCAGACTTACCTCGGCGAACTGGACGCTTATATTGAAGAAATGGTGGCAGGCCAGAA
>DWVA01000211.1 GCA_019120475.1 Candidatus Blautia intestinipullorum
AACCCCCCAATACATTATATAGTTTTTGCTACACCCCATAAGAAGAAATACCTTCTCCGAAAAAGGCAGCCGGCGCGGCTGCCTTTTTTACGTCAGAGACGCCTTTGCGCGTTAAAGAATGAAAGCATCCAACTTCCCAGGTTTCTGTTGTATCTTTGTAAAATATACGTTAGAATAAGCATATGCTTATGATAAAGGGGAATGATCTATGGACCGTGAAAAAGAAGATATCACGAAAAAAATGCAGTATATCCTGAATATGCGAGCAGTATTAAATAAAAATGCCCTGTTTAGCGACGGTACAAAATATTACAGGAATCCTACAGAGCCGGAACCGGGAGAAAAAGTAAAGATCAGTTTTCGGACGCAGAAAAACAATGTGAATTCTGTATATCTGGTATCCGGCGATAAAAAATATAAAATGAAGGTATATAAGACGCAGAAGGGATTTGACTACTACGGTACGAGGATCACCATGCCGGATCAGGTATTCCGTTATTATTTTGAAATCCATTACGGGTGGATCACCTGCTACTATAACGGCCATGGCGTCAGCACAGAGATACATGAGCGGGAAAATTTTGAGATCTATCCGGGATATCATACGCCGGAGTGGGCAAAAGGCGCGGTCATGTATCAGATTTTTGTGGACCGCTTCTGCAACGGAGACAAGGAAAATGATGTAGAGACAGGAGAGTACTCCTATATCGGCGCTCATACAGAGAGAGTCTCTGACTGGTCGAAAACACCGGCGGCTATGGGAGTCAGGGAATTTTACGGAGGAGATCTGAAAGGGATCATGGATAAGCTGGATTATCTGGAAGATCTTGGCGTGGAAGTGCTTTATCTGAATCCTGTTTTTGTCTCTCCCAGCAACCATAAATACGACTGTCAGGATTACGATTATGTGGATCCGCATTACGGAAAGATCCTCAATGACAGCGGCGGCCTTTTGAATGAAAACGATCACGACAACAGTCATGCGGAAAAATATATCCGCCGTGTGACAGATAAACAGAATCTGGAGGCGGGAAATGAATATTTTGCAGAACTGGTGGAAGAGCTTCATAAAAGAGGGATGAAGATCATCCTGGACGGCGTGTTCAACCACTGCGGATCTTTTAATAAGTGGATGGATCGGGAGCGCATATACGAAGGGCAGGAAGGATATGCTCCGGGAGCTTATGTGTCTGCGGACAGCCCGTACCGCTCTTTTTTTGATTTCAGGGATGAAAACGGCTGGCCTTATAATACCAGCTATGACGGCTGGTGGACTCACGATACCCTGCCGAAATTGAACTATGAGGGTTCGCGCCAGCTTTATGACTATATACTGGAAGTGGCCAGAAAATGGGTGTCTCCTCCATATAATGTAGACGGCTGGAGGCTGGACGTAGCCGCAGATCTCGGACATACAAACGAGTTTAACCATCAGTTCTGGAAAGATTTCCGAAAAGCCGTAAAAGAAGCGAATCCAGAGGCTTTGATCCTGGCGGAACATTATGGAAATCCGGAAGGGTGGCTGCAGGGCGACGAGTGGGATTCGGTGATGAATTACGATGCCTTTATGGAGCCGGTGACATGGTTCCTGACAGGTATGGAAAAGCACAGCGACGAATACCGGGAAGATCTATATGGAAACAGCGATGCTTTTATAAACGCTATGAAAAACCATATGCGTTCTCTTCATATGTCAGCTCTCCACACCGCTATGAATGAACTGTCCAATCATGACCATTCCCGTTTTCTGACGAGAACAAACCGTACAGTAGGGCGGGTATCCTATATGAGCCCGGAAGCTGCGGAACGCAACGTGGATTACGCCGTTATGCGCGAGGCGATAGCCATACAAATGACCTGGCCAGGAGCCCCCACAGTTTATTATGGGGATGAGGCGGGCGTCTGCGGATTTACAGACCCGGATAACAGGAGGACGTATCCCTGGGGCAGAGAAAATAAAGAGCTTCTTTCTTTTTATAAAAAAATGATCGCCATTCATAAAAAATATAAAATACTCCGCACAGGCTCCCTGAAATTCCTGTGGAACGATTACCAGGGATTGTGTTATGGAAGATTTTCTCATACGGAGCAGATCATCGTAGCCATCAATAATCGTGAGGAAGGAAGAGAGATCCTGATGGAAATCTGGGGAGCGGGGATAAGCAGGCTGGAGGAATCAGTGCTGACTGTTCTGATCCAGTCCACCAGAGAAGGAGTTACGGAAAAGGAAGAGAAGATCACCGCCAAGGCAGGATCAGTCTGTCTTTATATGCCGCCGAAAAGCGCTACGATTCTTTATCACAAAGATATTTTATAATCCCGGAAATATGCCTGTGATTTGTCAATACGGCTTGACAGACGTTTGCTGGTATGATACGATAACCATACTTTCATGTGGTAGAGTGGCTATGTGATAATGGAAAAAAGAGCAAAAACGGAAAAGAGGAGACACAGGGTATGAAGAAAAAAACAGTGGCAGTAATGATGGCGGCTTTGATGGCAATGGGAATGGTGTCCGCAGTGAACGTGCAGGCGGGAATTGAAGATAAGACATTGATCGTCGGCTTTGACGCGGAGTATCCGCCCTATGGCTATATGGATGAAGATGGAGAGTATACAGGATTTGACCTGGAACTGGCGCAGGCTGTCTGCGACCTGGAAGGCTGGGAACTGGAAAAGAAGCCGATCAGCTGGGACTCCAAGGACCAGGAACTGGACGCAGGTTCTATCGACTGTATCTGGAACGGATTTACTATGAACGGAAGAGAAGATGACTATACGTTTTCTGTTCCCTATGTTGATAACAGCCAGGTGATCGTTGTCGCAGAAGATTCAGGAATCGATAAGCTTACAGATCTTGCAGGCAAGACTGTTGGCGTTCAGGCTGCTTCCGCCGCACTGGATCTGCTTCAGAGCGAAGAGGAAGGCGGACAGAAGGAACTGGCGGATACTTTCGGGGCGCTGAATGAGTTTGCGGATTATAATACAGCTTTTACCGAGCTTCAGGCAGGCGCGCTGGACGCTCTGGCGATCGATGTAGGTGTTGCGAACTATCAGCTTAAATCCAGAGGAGAGGGATTCAAGATCCTTGACGAGACACTGAATACAGAGCAGTATGCCATTGGCTTTAAAAAAGGAAACGATGAACTCTGCGACATCGTGAACAAAGACCTTCAGAAGCTGGCGGATGACGGTACAGTTGCTAAACTGGCTGAAAAATATGACATCGCAGATATGGTGACTCTCACCGGCTCTGATGACGCTTCTGCAGATGATGCGGCAGCAGATACTGCGGAAGAGGCTGAGTGATTTCCGGAAAGCCGGAGCATTGTCCCGGCCGGGAACAGAATATAATAATTTTTGACAGATAAGGCATGATGCTCCTCGGATTTTCCGAAGGAGCATCATTTATGGAGGAAAAAATATGAGTTTTCAGGTAATGCTAAGAGAACTTACCACAGGATTTGGATCAACGCTTCTGATCTTTTTCCTGACGCTTTTATTCTCACTGCCCCTGGGGATGATCGTGTACTTTGGAAGGGTGAGCCGCTTTAAGCCCCTGAGCTGGGTGGTCAAGTTCTATATTTCCGTTATGAGGGGAACGCCTCTGATGCTCCAGCTTCTGCTGTGGTATTTCGGACCCTTCTATCTGTGGGGCATGAATATTGGCGGATATAAGTTTACTGCTATCATTCTGGGCTGTTCTTTGAATTACGCGGCCTATTTTGCGGAAATCTACCGTTCCGGCATAGAGTCGATCCCCATAGGACAGTATGAGGCCGCCCGGCTTTTGGGATACAGCAGACAGCAGACCTTCTTTAAGATCATTCTCCCTCAGGTGGTAAAGATCGTGCTGCCTTCCGTAACAAATGAAGTGATCACTTTGGTAAAAGATACTTCTCTTGTGTATTCCGTATCCTACATAGAAATGTTTGCTCTGGCAAAGCAGATCGCAGCGGCGGAAACTACGGTAATGCCGTTCTTTATCGCAGGCGTGTTCTACTATATCTTTAATTTTGTAGTAGCCTGGGTGATGGAATGGTTTGAGAG
>DWVA01000212.1 GCA_019120475.1 Candidatus Blautia intestinipullorum
TCCCTGGGAGCAGTACGGATTTGAACTGGTAGGGGAAGCCTCAGACGGGGAGATGGCGCTTCCTCTTATTAAAAAGCTGAAGCCGGATCTGCTGATCACAGATATTAAGATGCCTTTTATGGACGGACTGACGTTAAGTAAAGTTGTGAGAAAAGAGCTTCCGGATATCAAGATCGTGATTCTCAGCGGCTATGATGATTTTAATTACGCGAAAGAGGCGATCAGTATCGGTGTGGAGGATTATCTTCTGAAGCCGATAACGAAAAACGCCTTCCTTGAAAGGCTCTGTGAGATACGGAAAAGATATGAGCACGAGAAGAGCCAGAGGGAATATTATGAGCAGTTCCACAGAGAAATACAGGAGTATGAGCAGAACAGCAGCAGGGATTTCTTTGAAGGGCTGATAAGCGGAACAATGGATGCGGGAGAGATATATAGAAGAGCAGACAAGATGGGACTGGATATTGTGGCTGAAGCGTACAATATTCTGATCTTCACTCTGGAATCTGAAAGTACGGCGGCAGGGCAGAGTGAGACTTATTCTGAATGGGAGGCCCGGGCTCGGGAGAAGATCGAAGCCCTTTTCGCAGATCACAGCTATGCGATGCTGTTCAGAAATAATGTGTTCAGTTACGGCGTTCTTGTGAAGGAACAGAAGGAAAACCAGGGAGAAAATACCCGGGTCTGCGTTGAGAGTATCCGGGATGCACTGTCAGACGGCCCAACGGAACAGTCCTGGTTTATCGCCGCAGGAGAGCCGGTGGAACGCCTGAGCAATGTGAAGCGAAGCTATAATACAGCCATGCAGACTTTTGCAAGAAGATATCTGTACGATGGCCATATTCTTTATTACAGAGATCTGAAAGAGGAAGAAATGGCGAAAGACGACGGAAGATATCTGAAAAAAGTGGATATCAACGCCATTGATCCTGCCATCATCCAGAAGTTTTTGAGCAGCGGCCTGAAAGAAGAAACAGGGAATTTTGTGAGGGATTATTTTCATGCTATCGGGAAAGAACCTCTGACATCCATGGTATTTCGCAGCTATGTGATCCTGAACATCCGTTTTTCCGTACTGTCGTTTCTGAACAGGCTGGGATACGGTGCGGCGGCGCTGGAAGAAAGCGAAAAAGAGAACGCGCTGGAGCAGGGCGGAGTTTCTATGGAGACAGCTATGGATTATGCGGAAAAAATCCTGCAGAAAGCCATCGAGATCCGTGACAAAAATTCCGGAAACAAGAACAGGAGCATTCTGGAAAATTCCATCGAATACATAAAGAATCATTATATGGATGAAAACATGTCCCTTAACGCGGTGGCTCAGGTGGCGAACATCAGCGCCAACCATTTCAGCGCTCTTTTCAGCCAGAATATAGGACAGACATTTATTGAATATCTTACCGGCATCCGTATGGAACATGCAAAGGAGCTTCTGCGCTGCACCGGAAAGCGCGCCAGCGAGATCGCTCTGGAAGTAGGGTATAAAGATTCCCACTATTTCAGCTATCTATTTAAAAAGACCCAGGGCATGACGCCCAGCGACTACCGAAAAGCAAAAGAGGAAGGATGAAACGGAAAAAATGAAACAGAAAAGATTTACCATGGAGGAACGTATAAAAAAGATACTCTTGTCCACCATGCTTCCCATGGCCCTTCTGATCGCCTTTCTTCTGGTGGTCTCCGCCGGGTATGTTTCCCGATACAACCAGCTTGCCCAGAACCTTTCCATCAGCAGTGAATTCAACCTGCATTTTAAGGACGACCTGGATGTGGGAATGTACTATATCGCCATATTTTCTGAGGATACCTCCCATCTTTCGGAGGTCATGGCCCTGGTTGACGAAGCGGAAAATACCATTGCGAAACTGGAGGACAATACCTATAACGCAGACAGCAAGAAAAGCCTGAAGCGTCTGAAAGGCTATCTGACCAATCTGAGGAAACGGATGAAAGAGCTTACGGAGGAAGAAAAATACGATGACAGAATGCAGAGTATGGACAGTAATATCCGGGTTCTTACAAGTCTGGTCGTTCAGGAGATGCAGAATTATATCTACACCGAGTCCATGTACCTTGTAAGCGCGGAAAATGCTCTTACCCGCCATTTATATATTCTGATCGGAACAGTAGCTCTTCTGTGTATCGCGGAACTGGTGATCCTGGTACGGAGATCCTTCCGGTTTTCCCATAATATCAGCGAACCGGTGAAGGGGATCCTGAACAATGTCCGGGAAGTGGCCCTTGGAAACTTCCAGATCACAGAAGTGCAGGCGGACAATATGGAAATCGAGGAGCTGGACGTGGGGATCCGTATGATGGCGAAAAAACTGGAAGAACTGCTCGCCAATGTAAGAAAGGAGGAGGAGACGAAGCATCTGATACAGCTTCAGCTTCTTCAGGCCCAGGTGAATCCTCACTTTCTTTATAACACTCTGGACACCATCGTATGGCTGATCGAGGGCGGACAGACAGAGGACGCAGTGGAAATGATCTCCAGCCTGTCTGTCTTTTTCCGGACTTCCCTGTCAAAAGGGGACGATATTATTCCTCTGTCCGAAGAAAAACGCCACACGGTCAGCTATCTGGAAATCCAGCAGACAAGATACAGAGACATCCTTGATTTTGAGATCCGGATACCGGAGGAATTTGACAGCGTTATGGTGCCGAAGCTTACCCTTCAGCCGCTGGCGGAAAACGCGCTTTACCATGGCATTAAGAACAAGCGCGGAGGCGGAAGGATCCTGATAGAAGGAGAAGACGCGGGAAAGGATCTGATCCTGCGGGTAAGGGACAACGGTCAGGGAATGACAAAGGAGAGGCTGGAAGAAATACGGAACGCTATCCGTACCGGAAAAAGGGCCGGGTTCGGGCTGTCCGCCGTGGCGGAAAGGATCCGGCTTTATTACGGGCCCGGATACGGAATGGAAATTTCCTCTGAAGAGGGAAAAGGAACCGTGGTGGAAGTACGGCTGGCAAAGAAAATTACAATTAATAAGTGAAAAATCAAACTTGAATCATAAAAAAACAAACTTGTTAATTCATAAACGAAAAATCAGTAAAAGTCTGCACATTTTTCCGAAAATAATCTATGGAGTTTTTCCCTGTTTTAGCTATAATAAAGACATGTTAAACAAGTAACAACTTAAAAAAGGGAGGAAACGAAACATGAAGAAAAAAATCTTAGCAGCTTTTATGGCAGCAACAATGGTAGCTGGAATGTCCGCTATTAACGTGGCAGCAGAAGAGGAAGGCGGAGATCTGATCACTGTCGGCTTCTCACAGGTAGGTGCTGAATCTGACTGGCGTACTGCAAACACAGAATCCATGCAGACTACATTTACAGAGGAAAACGGCTACGAGCTGATCTTTGACGACGCTCAGCAGAAACAGGAAAATCAGCTGACCGCAATCCGTAACTTCATTCAGCAGGAAGTTGACTACATTCTTCTGGCTCCTGTAACTGAGACAGGATGGGACACCGTTCTTCAGGAAGCAAAGGATGCAGGAATCCCGGTTATCATCGTTGACCGTATGGTTGATGTTTCTGACGACAGCCTTTACACCACATGGATCGGAACCGACTCCCTTCTGGAAGGACGTAAAGCCGCTGAATGGCTGAACGCATATGCGACAGCAAAAGAGATCGCACCGGAAGATTTACATATCGTTGACATCCAGGGAACCATTGGTTCTACAGCACAGATCGGACGTACACAGGGTCTTGAAGAAGGCGTTGAGAAATATGGATGGGATCTTCTGGAACAGCAGTCCGGTGAATTTACACAGGCAAAAGGCCAGGAAGTTATGGAGTCCATGCTGAAGAAGTATGACAACATCAACGTTGTATACTGCGAGAACGATAACGAAGCATTCGGCGCTATCGACGCTATCGAAGCAGCAGGAAAGACTGTAGGTACAGATATTGCCAACGGCGACATCCTTGTTATCTCCTTTGATACTACAAACGCAGGTCTGACAGACGTTCTGAACGGAAAGATCGCTTGCGACGTTGAGTGCAACCCGCTTCACGGACCTCGTGCTCAGGCTCTGATCGAAGCTCTGGAAGCCGGAGAAGAAGTTGAGAAACTGAATTATGTAGACGAAGAAATCTTCGCATTTGATGATACTGTTAAATCTGTAACAGCAGTAAACAGCCTTGAAGAAGAGGGCGATTATGATGTTACACCGATTACTCAGGAAATCATCGACGGACGTGCATATTAATCAAATCTGATAATCGGAACGGCAAGAGAAGATTTGACTGGTTAATGATTAAGGAATGAATCCGGAGCGCGGTATACAATTCGGAGAACCCGGGTCTGTACCGCGCTCCCTTTATGTTAATTCCCGCACTTTTTCCCTCTTTTGGGAGGAAGAAGGGATACCCGGCACAGAGTTATTATTGACAAGTATAAGGGAAAGCAGGTGGAAAGAATATGGAAAATAATGTTGTACTGGAAATGCGTGATATCAGTAAGAATTTTACCGGTGTCCGCGCCCTTTCCCATGTGGATTTCACCCTGAGAAAAGGAGAGATCCATGCGCTCATGGGAGAAAACGGGGCCGGAAAATCAACATTGATCAAAGTGCTCACAGGTGTGCACGAATTTGAAAGCGGTACGATCCGGATGGCCGGAAAAGAGAAAAATGTGATCAACCACTCCCCGCAGGAAGCCCAGGCAAACGGAATCAGCACCGTGTATCAGGAAGTTAACCTTTGCCCCAATCTGACGGTGGCGGAGAATCTGTTTATCGGACGCGAGCCGAGAAAACTGGGTATGATCAACTGGAAGGAAATGAACGAACATTCCGCAAAACTTCTGGAAAGTCTTGATATTCATGTGCCTCCCACACAGATGCTGGATGAATGTTCCGTGGCTATCCAGCAGATGATCGCCATTGCCCGTGCAGTGGATATGAAATGTCAGGTACTGATCCTGGACGAACCGACTTCTTCTCTGGACGATGATGAGGTGGAGAAATTATTTGTTCTGATGCGCAGACTGAGAGACGAAGGCGTAGGAATCATCTTCGTAACACATTTCCTGGAGCAGGTGTACGCCGTATGCGACAGGATCACCGTCCTCAGAAACGGCGAACTGGTCGGCGAATATGAGACAAAGGATCTGCCGAGAGTTATGCTGGTAGCCAAGATGATGGGTAAAGACTTTGACGATCTGGCAGATATCAAGAGCGCTCATGCGGGCAAGAAGCCCGCTGTCTCGGTTCCGATCATTGAAGCAAAAGGACTGGGACACAGAGGTACGATCAAACCCTTTGACATTACGATCAACAAAGGCGAAGTCATCGGACTTACCGGCCTTCTTGGTTCCGGACGTTCCGAGCTGGTTCGTGCGATCTACGGCGCGGACAAGGCGGACAGCGGTACTTTGAAGGTGAACGGAAAAGAAGTTAAGATCAACAGTCCTCTGGAAGCGATGAAGCTTGGAATGGCTTATCTTCCGGAAGACAGAAAGGCGGAAGGCATCATTGCAGATCTTTCCGTAAGAGAGAATATTATTATTGCTCTTCAGGCAAAACGGGGAATGTTCCATCCGTTAAGCCGGAAAGAAATGGAGGAGGCTGCCGACAAATATATTGAAATGCTGCAGATCAAAACAGCCAGCCGCGAAACTCCTATCAAGAGTCTTTCCGGAGGCAACCAGCAGAAGGTGATCCTGGGAAGATGGCTTTTGACCAATCCGGAGTATCTGATCCTGGATGAGCCTACCAGAGGTATTGATATCGGTACAAAGACAGAAATACAGAAGATCGTCCTTGACCTGGCGGACCAGGGAATGGCAGTAACCTTTATTTCTTCCGAGGTTGAAGAGATGCTCCGTACCTGCTCCAGAATGGCAGTCTTAAGAGACGGAGAAAAGGTCGGAGAACTGAACGAGGAAGAACTGTCTCAGAGCAACATCATGAAAGCTATCGCAGGAGGTGACGATAAGAATGAGTAAACTGAAAAAGATTACAGGAGCAAGGCTCTTTCTTCCTATTGTTTGCCTGATAGCCGTACTCCTGATCAATGTGATCAAAACACCGGACTTCTTCAACGTATCCATACAGAACGGAGTCCTCTACGGATATATCATTGACGTTATCAATCGTGCTTCAGAGCTTGTTATTCTTGCAGTGGGCATGACTCTGGTAACAGCGGCTTCCGGCGGACAGGATATCAGCGTCGGCGCCGTTATGGCTGTAGCGGCGGCAGTATGCTGTCAGATCCTTTCCGGAGGAGAAGTTTCTGTTACAGAATACCAGAATTCTCTGATCATCGCAGTGATCGCGGCTCTGCTCGCATCTGCTCTCTGCGGCGCGTTCAACGGATTCCTGGTGGCAAAGCTGAACATTCAGCCCATGGTCGCTACATTGATCCTTTACACAGCAGGCCGTGGTATCGCACAGCTCGTAACAAACGGACAGATCACCTATATCCGTGTAGAGTCCTTTAAGATGGCTGGCGGATATATTGGAAAATGTCCTATCCCCACACCGATCTTCTTTGCGATCGTCACAGTACTGATCGTATATCTGATCCTGAAAAAGACGGCCCTGGGACTTTATATTGAAAGTGTCGGCATTAATGGAAAGGCTGCCCGTCTGGTAGGTCTGAACTCTACTATGATCAAGTTCCTGACCTATGTGATCTGCGGTGTGCTGGCAGGAATCGCCGGAATCGTGGCGTCCAGCCGTATCTATTCCGCAGATGCGAACAATATCGGTCTGAACCTGGAAATGGACGCCATCCTGGCAGTAGCTCTTGGCGGAAACTTCCTGGGCGGCGGTAAATTCAGCCTGGTAGGTTCCGTGATCGGCGCTTATACGATCCAGGCCCTGACTACAACACTTTACGCAATGAATGTAAAAGCAGACCAGCTTCCTGTTTACAAAGCCATCGTCGTTATTGTTATCGTAACACTTCAGAGCGAAACCTTCAGGAAATTCATCGCTGGCCTGAAAAGCAAAAAAGCTTCCGGAACACCGGCGGCAGAAGGAGGACAGAAATAATGAAAGCAAAAAGTAATTTTCAGAAAAAGAAAATGACAAGCACTGGCCTGCTGCTGTTGATCACCATTGCTCTGTTCTTCGTGATGTACATTATCGGCATGATCGTGTTTGCTGATAAAGGTTTCGCAAAACCGCAGATGTTTTTAAACCTTTTTGTATCTAACGCAGGACTTCTTGTTATCGCCTGCGGACTTACGATCGTTATGATCACAGGCGGAATCGATATTTCCGTCGGTTCTGTAACAGCCCTTGTATGTATGGTGATGGCAAGCCTTATGGAAAACCATGGAGTCAACGCTTATGTGGCGGTTCTGGTAGCTCTGCTCATCGGTCTTGCATTTGGCGTGGTACAGGGATTTCTGGTATCCTACATGGGAATCCAGCCCTTTATCGTAACGCTGGCAGGTATGTTCTTCGGCCGTGGCATGACGGCGATCGTCAGCACAGATATGATCTCCATTAAGAACGAGGTATTTCTGAAATGGGCAAACTTCCGTTTCTATATGCCTTTTGGTTCTACCAACAAAAAAGGAAAATTTATTCCGGCGTACATACCGCCTACAGTTGTAATTGCAGTTGTTGTTGTTATTTTGATCGCGATTCTTCTGAAATACCGTAAATTCGGACGTAAGCTTTACGCTATCGGCGGAAACAGACAGAGTGCTCTGATGATGGGTCTTGATGTTAAGAAAACAATGTTCAAGGCTTATATCCTGGACGGTTTTCTGGCAGGTCTGGGCGGCTTCCTGTTCTGCCTGAACAGCTGCGCAGGATTCGTTGAGCAGGCAAAAGGTCTTGAGATGGACGCGATCTCATCAGCAGTTATCGGCGGAACCCTTCTTTCCGGCGGCGTTGGAACTCCTATCGGTTCCATGTTCGGCGTACTGATCAAAGGTACAATTTCCAGTCTGATCACTGCCCAGGGAACACTTTCAAGCTGGTGGTCCAGAATCGTTCTTTCCCTTCTGCTCTGCTTCTTCATTGTAATACAGTCCGTACTTGCGTCTGCATCTGCAAAGAGGAAAGGAAATTAAAACTGCTGGAATAAGGAATGGCCTGGATGATATATGGATGAAAACGGAGTATCAAAATATTATCTGTTGATGGAACAGATCAAAGGAGAAATTTTATCCGGACAGATACAGCCGGGAGAGAAGCTTCCATCTGAGAATCAGTATGCGGAGCTCTACTCTATGAGCCGGCACACAGTCCGGAAGGCGCTGGCGATACTGGAGCAGCAGGGGTATGTGGAAGCTTACCACGGAAAAGGCACCTACTGCTCAGAGCAGATGCGCCACAGGAAAAATTCCCGGAATATTGCCGTGGTGACAACATATATCTCAGATTATATTTTCCCCAGGCTGATTCAGGGAATGGACAGGGTGCTGGCCGAAAACGGCTACAGCATCATCCTGAAAAATACAGGAAACAGCCGCCAGAGAGAGGCCCGGTGTCTGGAAGAGCTGCTGAAAAAAGATATTGACGGGCTGATCATTGAGCCCAGCAAAAGCGAGCTGAGCTGCAAACATGCCAGCCTTTATCAGGCGCTGGACCGCTATGAGATCCCTTATGTGTTTATTCAGGGAATTTACGCGGAAATGCAGGATAAGCCTCATATCCTGATGGATGACGCCAGAGGCGGATATCTGGCCGCCTCCTATCTTCTGAAGCTGGGACATAAGAGGATAGCGGGATTCTTTAAGGCAGACGATATGCAGGGAGTCCAGCGTCACAAAGGATATGTAGAGGCTCTTCAGGAAGCCGGCGTGCCCTATGATCCGGATAATGTGGTCTGGTATCATACAGAGGACAGAAAGCTGAAGCCGGTGATCATGCTGAGGCTGATGGAAAAAAGAGGACGGCTTCCGGACGGGATCGTCTGCTATAACGATCAAATTGCCTCTATGCTGATGGAAGAACTGGAGCGTCTCGGCAGAAAAGTTCCGGACGACGTTTCAGTGACAGGGTTTGACGATTCGCCCTTTGCCCAGCGGGGGGCGGGGATCACTACGATCACCCATCCTCAGGAAAAGCTGGGAGAAATGGCGGCGGAGCTGCTTCTGGAAAAGCTGAACGGAGTTTCGGCGGAAAAAAGCAGGATTCCGGAAATGATACAGCCGGAGCTGATCGTAAGAGGCTCCTGTATGGACAGGAGAGTCAGAAAAAAACAGACGGCTGCGGTATAAGAAATACATTTTGCTGTCTGCCGGAAAGCAGAGGAGCAGACGCCGCGGCATAAAAGGTTAAGGAGAGATATCAGGAGGGTTCAGGGCAGCGTTCTGAGTACAGGGCTTTTCAGAACTCTCCTGATACTGTTATTAAGGAGGAAGAATATTATGAAAACAGGAAGAAATTATAAATTCTGGTTCTGCACAGGATCTCAGGATCTCTACGGCGACGAGTGTCTGAGAAAAGTTGCAGAACATTCCCGGATTATTGTGGAGGAGCTGAACAAATCAGGAACGCTTCCTTTTGAGCTGGTATGGAAGCCTACGCTGATCACCAATGAGTTGATCCGCAAAACTTTCAATGAGGCAAACGCTGACGAGGACTGCGCAGGAGTGATCACCTGGATGCATACGTTCTCACCGGCAAAATCCTGGATCCTGGGACTGAAAGAGTACAGAAAGCCTCTGTGCCATCTTCACACCCAGTTCAATCAGGAAATCCCCTATGACACCATCGACATGGATTTTATGAATGAAAACCAGTCTGCTCACGGCGGAAGAGAGTACGGCCATATCGTTACCCGCATGGGAATCGAGAGAAAGGTGATCGTAGGTCATTGGGCTGACAAAAAAGTACAGGAAAGACTGGCCTCCTGGATGCGTACGGCAGTGGGGATCATGGAGAGCAGCCATATCCGTGTGTGCCGTGTAGCGGACAACATGAGAAACGTAGCCGTTACCGAGGGAGATAAAGTAGAAGCGCAGATCAAATTCGGCTGGGAAGTGGACGCTTATCCGGTGAACGAGGTCTGCGAATATGTCAACGATGTAAAGCAGAGTGATATTGATGTTTTGGTAGAAGAATATTATAATAAATATGATATTCTTCTTGAGGGAAGAGACCCGGAAGAATTCAAACGTCATGTAGCAGTACAGGCAGGAATCGAGATCGGGTTCGAGAGATTCCTGGAGGACCATAACTATCAGGCTGTAGTGACTCATTTCGGAGATCTGGGATCACTGAAGCAGCTTCCGGGACTTGCTATGCAGCGCCTGATGGAAAAGGGATACGGATTCGGCGCAGAGGGAGACTGGAAAACAGCGGCAATGGTACGTCTGATGAAGATCATGACTGCCGGGATCAAGGACGCGAAGGGAACCTCCTTTATGGAAGATTATACCTACAATCTTGTTCCGGGCAAAGAAGGAATCCTTCAGGCGCATATGCTGGAAGTATGCCCCACCATTTCGGAAGGCCCCATCAGCATTAAGGTTTGCCCGCTTTCCATGGGAGACAGAGAAGACCCGGCAAGGCTTGTGTTTACATCCAAGACAGGACCGGCTATCGCCACATCTCTGGTAGACCTGGGAGACCGCTTCCGTCTGATCATCAACGATGTGGAATGCAAAAAAGTGGAGAAGCCAATGCCGAAGCTTCCGGTAGGTACGGCGTTCTGGACTCCGATGCCGGATCTGGCGACAGGAGCGGAAGCATGGATCCTGGCAGGAGGCGCTCATCATACTGCATTTTCCTATGATCTTACAGCAGAGCAGATGGGAGACTGGGCTGCAGCTATGGGAATCGAAGCTGTCTACATCGACAAGGATACCACCATCCGCAATTTCAAGAACGAATTAAGATGGAACGAGATCGCTTACAGAAAGTAAGCAGACAGAAATCGGGAGGATTTTACTATGGGTGTAACTGAAGCAAAGACAGCGATTTTAAACAACAAGACCGCCCTTGGAATTGAGTTTGGCTCTACCAGGATCAAGGCGGTTCTGGTGGACGGAAGCAACAATCCTATCGCGTCAGGAGACTACGAGTGGGAGAATCGCTATGAGAACGGCGTATGGACCTACAGCCTGGAGGATATCCATAAGGGACTTCAGGGCAGCTATAAGGCTATGGCAGACAATGTAAGAGAACTTTACGGCGTGGAGCTTACCAGTGTGGGAGCTCTCGGCATCAGCGCCATGATGCATGGCTATATGCCTTTTGACAAGGAAGGCAGACTGCTTGTTCCTTTCCGTACATGGAGAAACAATATCACAGGACAGGCTTCTGAAGAACTGATGGAGCTTTTCCATTACAATATTCCTCAGAGATGGAGCATCGCTCATCTTTACCAGGCGATCCTGAATAAGGAAGAGCATGTAAAAGACATTGATTATATGACTACTCTGGAGGCGTATATCCACTGGCAGCTTACCGGAAGACGGGTTCTGGGAATCGGCGACGCGGCCGGAATGTTCCCCATTGACAGCAGCACAAAAGACTACAATGAGGAAATGGTACAGAAATTCGACAAACTGGTGGAGCCGTACGGATTCCCGTGGAAGCTCCGTGATATCATGCCGGAGGTCCTGGTAGCGGGACAGGAAGCCGGAACCCTGACAGAAGAAGGCGCAAAGCTTCTTGATCCTACAGGAAAACTGAAAGCCGGAATCCCCATGTGTCCGCCGGAAGGCGACGCCGGAACGGGAATGGTAGCTACCAACAGCGTAAAACAGCGCACCGGAAACGTGTCCGCCGGAACATCTGTATTTGCTATGATCGTTCTGGAAAAGGGACTTTCCAAGCCTTATAAAGAAATCGACATGGTAACGACGCCGGCAGGCGATCCGGTAGCCATGGCGCATTCCAATAACTGTACTTCCGATCTAAACGCGTGGGTAAACGTATTTAAAGAGTTCGCTCAGGCTATGGGTATGGAAGTGGATATGAACAAACTGTTCGGAACCCTTTACAACAAAGCGATGGAAGGCGACGCGGACTGCGGCGGGCTTCTGTCCTACTGCTACTTCTCAGGAGAGCATATGACAGGTTTTGAAGAAGGACGGCCTCTGTTCGTTCGTTCGCCGGAGAGTAAATTTACTCTTGCGAACTTTATGAGAACGAATCTGTACACCTGTCTGGGCGCGATGCGTGTGGGAATGAACATTCTCCTTGACAAGGAGCATGTGAAGATCGACCGTCTTCTCGGACACGGCGGCCTGTTCAAGACAAAGGGCGTAGGCCAGCAGATCCTTGCGGACGCTGTAAATGCTCCTGTATCCGTTATGGAAACGGCAGGAGAGGGCGGCGCCTGGGGAATCGCTCTTCTGGCTTCCTATCTGGTGAATAAGGAAGAAGGAGAGACCCTGGAACACTTCCTGGATGAAAAAGTATTCGCCGGAAATGAAGGCAGCACGCTTGAGCCGGAAGAAGAAGGCGTAAAAGGATTTAATGTATTCATGGAGCGCTATCTCAAAGGACTTGGAATCGAGAGAGCTGCTGTAGAGTCAGGAATCTGGTAAAAAGTGAAATATAAGGCGGCGGAGTCAGAATAACTGCTCCGCCGCTTTATGACACCCCCAAAATCACAAGCTTGTTTTTTACAAGGAAGCGG
>DWVA01000213.1 GCA_019120475.1 Candidatus Blautia intestinipullorum
ACAAAGATCATCATTCCAGAAGAGGTCTTCTGAAAATGGTTGGTCAGAGACGTGGACTTCTGGCTTACCTGAAAAAGACAGACATCGAAAGATACCGTGCACTGATTGAAAAATTAGGTTTAAGAAAATAATTAGTATGCGGAAGGGCGGATATCCATCCGCCCTATTTTTAAGCAAACATTGCAGGAGTAATTTCCGAGACTACTGAAAAGTCTATTTGCCGGGACAAGTAGTTTTTTCAGTTGTTTCGGACTCCTGCCTGATGTAATAAAAGAAAAGGAGAAAAGCTATGTACAAAAGTTATTCTATGGAACTGGCCGGCAGAACCCTGACCGTAGACGTAGGACGTGTGGCGAAGCAGGCAAACGGCGCTGTTCTCATGCATTACGGCGATACAACGGTGCTTTCCACGGCAACCGCTTCCAAAGAGCCAAGGGAAGGCATTGATTTCTTCCCCCTAAGCGTGGAATATGAGGAGAAAATGTACGCGGTGGGCAAGATCCCCGGCGGCTTCAACAAAAGAGAGGGAAAGGCAAGCGAGCACGCGATCCTTACCTCCCGTGTCATCGACCGTCCCATGCGTCCTCTGTTTCCAAAGGACTACAGAAACGACGTTACTCTGGTAGATATGGTAATGTCCGTGGATCCGGAATGCAATCCGGAGATTCCCGCTATGCTGGGTTCCTCCATTGCCACCTGCATTTCCGATATTCCTTTTGACGGTCCCTGCGCCACCACACAGGTGGGACTGATCGACGGCGAGTATGTGATCAACCCGTCCCTGGCCCAGAAGGAAATTTCCGATCTTCAGCTTACCGTTGCCTCTACAAGAGAAAAAGTCATCATGATCGAGGCCGGAGCCAACGAAGTTCCGGAGGACAAAATGATCTACGCCATTTACAAAGCCCATGAGGTAAACCAGGAGATCATCGCCTTCATCGACAAGATCGTAGCAGAGTGCGGAAAAGAGAAGCACACCTACGCTTCCTGCGCTGTTCCGGAAGAACTGTTTGCGGCGATCAAAGAGATCGTTCCTCCGGAAGAAATGGAGGTTGCCGTATTCAGCGACGACAAACAGACAAGAGAAGAAAATATCCGTCAGGTAACAGAAAAGCTTGCAGAAGCTCTGGCAGACCATGAGGACTGGCTTGAGGTTCTGGATGAAGCTGTTTACCAGTATCAGAAGAAGACTGTCCGCAAGATGATCCTCAAGGATCACAAACGTCCGGACGGACGTGAGATCAAACAGATCCGTCCTCTTGCGGCTGAGGTTGATATCATCCCCCGCGTTCACGGTTCCGCCATGTTCACCCGGGGACAGACCCAGATCTGTACAGTGACCACTCTGGCGCCTCTTTCCGACGCTCAGAGACTGGACGGACTTGATGAATTTGAAACCTCCAAGAGATATATGCACCATTACAACTTCCCGTCCTATTCTGTAGGCGAGACAAAGCCGTCCAGAGGACCGGGACGCCGTGAGATCGGTCATGGAGCCCTGGCGGAGAGAGCTCTTGTGCCGGTGCTTCCTTCTCCGGAGGAATTCCCCTATGCTATCCGTACAGTATCCGAGACTTTTGAATCCAACGGATCTACCTCCCAGGCAAGTATCTGCGCTTCCACCATGTCTCTGATGGCGGCGGGCGTGCCCATCCGCAAACCGGTGGCAGGTATTTCCTGCGGTCTGGTGACAGGCGACACAGACGACGACTATATCGTCCTGACCGATATCCAGGGACTGGAAGACTTCTTCGGAGATATGGACTTTAAGGTTGCGGGAACCCACGATGGAATCACCGCGATTCAGATGGATATTAAGATCCACGGCCTGACAAGAGAGATTGTAGAGGAAGCGATCCGCAGGACAAAAGAGGCAAGAGAGTACATTCTTACAGAAGTTATGGAAAAATGTATTCCGGCTCCCAGGGATCATGTGAACAAATATGCTCCCAAGATCATCCAGATCCAGATCGATCCTCAGAAGATCGGCGATGTGGTAGGACAGAGAGGAAAGACCATCAACACCATTATCGAGCGCACCGGAGTACAGATCGACATCAGCGACGACGGCGCGGTATCCATCTGCGGAGTTGACCAGAAGATGATGGATGAGGCGGCTCATATGATCCAGGTGATCACCACGGACTTTGAAGAAGGCCAGATCTTTACCGGAACAGTAGTCAGCATCAAGGAGTTCGGCGCCTTTATTGAGTTTGCGCCGGGCAAAGAAGGAATGGTACACATTTCCAAGATCGCGAAACACAGGATCAACCGTGTGGAGGATGTTCTGACTCTGGGCGACAAGGTAAAAGTGATCTGTCTTGGCAAAGATAAAATGGGACGTATCAGCTTCAGCATGAAAGACGTGCCGGAAGAAGAGTAAAGTTATGAGATATCACAATATAACAAAAGACGACATGCTGAACGGCGACGGACTGCGTGTCGTACTGTGGGTGGCCGGCTGCAGCCACTGCTGCAGAGAATGCCAGAATCCCATTACCTGGGATCCAAACGGCGGCCTGCCTTTTACGGAGGCGGAGGAAAACGAGATTTTCGCGGAGCTTGACAAGGATTATATCAGTGGGA
>DWVA01000214.1 GCA_019120475.1 Candidatus Blautia intestinipullorum
AAGATATTTACAATACAAATTTTATATGTTATCATCTGTTTTAAATACAAATTATATTTATAGTGCAATATTTTATAATTCAGGTAGAATTTTTTCATATTTGTACTGTTTTCACAATAAAAATCTATAATATTACTATTTTTTATTTACTGTGCACAATCTATATAAACTCGAATAAAGTTAAATAATTATATATATTTTTTGATTTCTTTATAATATTTTCACATAAATACTTTCTGAAAAAGTCGAAAATTAAAGGAGGATTCCACTATGGCGATCAAGTATAAGTGGCTTGCGGGGAAATTAAGAGAACTGATTGAAAAGGATATTAAAGCAGGCATAGAAAAACTGCCCACGGAACAGGCATTGTGCACGAGATATCATGTAAGCCGCCAGACTGTCAGGCAGGCGCTTTCCCTTCTGGAGAAAGAAAGGCTGATCGTCAGAAAACAGGGAAGCGGCTCATACATAACAGGGGTATTATCTGATCCGGACAAAAATAATATCTATATCCTGGTCCCAAGCGATCAGCAGTATATCTATCCCGTTATCCTGAATGATATCCGCTCCGAACTGTCGAGAAACGGATTCTCCTGCTCAATCTGCGTAACACATAACCGTATAGACCTGGAATACCGGATACTTTCAGATCTTCTTGCCGCTCCTCCAAGAGGTATCATCGCAGAAGGATGCAAAACCGCTCTTCCTAATCCCAACCTGGAAGTATACCGGCAGCTCATGAAAAAAGGAACATCTGTTGTATTCCTTCACAATTACTATCCTTCTCTGCCGGAAAGCCTGTATGTCAAAGATGACAATACCGCCGGGAGCGCAATGCTTGTCAGGTATCTGGCCGGACAGGGGCACACCGCTATCGGCGGCATCTTTAAGACAGATGACCTTCAAGGTATCGAACGCTATCAGGGATTTGCAGAAACTATGCGCGCCCTGCATCTTCATATTTCTGACGACCGGACCGGCTGGTTTGATTCCCGGGATCAAAATGCTCTGGAATCCCATGGAGATACGGCATTTCTGAGAAGGATCGCTGAAGAGTCGCTTAATTCCTGTACCGCAGTTATCTGTTATAACGACATGATCGCATACTATCTGCTCCGCGAATTGAGACAGGCCGGCTATCATCTTCCGGATGACATGGCCGTCACCGCTTTTGACAATACCTATCTGAGCAATTACGGTCCCCTTTCTATCACCACGCTGGCTCACAGGCCTCATGAGATGGGGACAAAAGCGGCGCAGACCGTCATTAATAAAATGAGAGGACTTCCTGTAAACTCACAGGAAATCCCCTGGTCACTGAATCTGAAAGAAAGCACGCGAAATTAGTCTTCCTTTTTGGAGGCACGATAGTCTCTCGGGCTGACCCCCTGGGTTTTCTTAAAAACGAAGCTGAAATAGTGGGAATCTTTGTATCCCACTTCAGCTGCGATTTCCCCTGAAGAAAGACTCGTAGTCTTCAGCAGTTTTTTCGCTTTCTCCATTCTTTTTTCTGTTACATACTCTACAAACGTCTTCTTCATACTCTGACTGAACACCGCGCTCAGATAATTAGCGCTTACTTCCACCTCCGCTGCCACGGTATTCAGAGAAAGGCTCTCATTCATATAATTCTCGTCAATATAGGCAAGCGCCCGGCTGATCATCTTTCTGTTCCGGTTGCTGCTCACCGCATCGCGGATTCGGATAGCCGCCTGCAGCATATCCGCAAAATACACCGGCACCTCGTCCGTTTCTATATTCATCTCCTGAGCGTAATTTCCGATCTCCGACAGATATTCCTCTTTCGTCGCCCCCAGAGATTCCACAAATGCGATTGTTGTGAACCGAATGTTCAGAACGACATAAGCGCGGAACATTCTGGATTTCAACGCCTTGCTTATACTCTGGAGATAGGAATCAACAAAGTCGTGGATCTCGGTCTCATTTCCATTTTCCAGGAAATCCCTGATCACTTCCTGCGCCATGGTTGAAGGCTCCACACTGTCGATATTTTTCTCCTCCTGAGCGTTCAGATAATCTTCCAGCGATGCTTTGGTAAATACATGCATATCCGGCAGTATGAACCTGTATGCAAAGTAATGATTTACCTGACGGTAACATTCCGGAAGCAAACTCAGACGTTCCACCGGGTCTCCCAGCGCCACATACCAGTCAAGCTGCTCCTGCTGCATACAGAAATTCCTGATATGCGCCAGCCCTTTTTCCGACAGTTCATCGATCAGAGCCGCCTCAGAACGGATAAGCACGCCGTAAGAGCTTGCATTCCAGCGGAACAGAAGGTATTCAGGATGTCGTAAAAAATAATGGAGCACTTCATCCTGTTTTCTCATAAAGTCTTCCATTCCCTCACCGGACAGATTCATATTTTTCTCCTGAAAACAAAAGAGCATCAGGTTATAGCAGGGAGCCGAGATTTCCAGCGAAAGCCGGGCTGCCTCCTCGTAAATCTTATTCACCGGCAATTCTCCCGTCAGCACTTTTTCCATAAAACGTCTTCTGGAAAACTGTTCATATATGTGCATTTCTGTCTGGTACTGAGTCTGATAATCATTCTTATTCAGTTCCTGTTCTATCTTCTCTTTGATCTCCAGAAGAGTTTTCTTTAAGGTCAGTCTTGTAATTGGTTTTAGGAGATACTGGTCGACGCCCACCTCGATTGCCTGCCTTGCATACTCAAAGTCATCATACCCGCTGATAATAACGATCTTCATCTTGGGAAATTCTTTACTCACGATCCTGCTCAGTGACAGACCGTCCATAAAAGGCATTTTTATATCCGTGATCAGCACGTCCGGTCTTGTCTTACGGATCAGCGGCAGCGCCATCTCACCGTCTGCCGCCTCTCCTACAAATTGAAACCCGTACTGCTGCCAGGGAATATTATCCCTGAGCCCGTCTCTAATCACGCTTTCATCTTCTACCAGAAATACTTTCAGCATATTCATCCCCCTGTATCATCAGTAACTTCTTTCATCAATAAGCTCACGGCTTAAATTATCCTGCGTAAATATCTGTTCCGGAACATAAGAATATTTTTCCGCTTTTCCGCC
>DWVA01000215.1 GCA_019120475.1 Candidatus Blautia intestinipullorum
AGACCATACTACCGGGAGAAGTTCTTTCTAAAATCCCCCGCATAACCAATTACGCGATGCCCTGCTGGGTCAGGGCCAGGATCTTCTTTGAAAACCAGAACTCCGAAATAGAAGGCTTAGATGATTCCATGATTTCAGGATTTACGAAAAACTGGGTCAGGCGGGGAGAATATTATTACTATACAGAGATCCTGAAAAAGAAAGAATCAGTGGATCTTTTTCAGACAGTGACTGTTCCCTCGTCCTGGACAGAAAAACATGAAGGACAGAAACTGGGGATCACAGTCCAGGCGGAAGCGATTCAGGCGGCGAATTTTCAGCCGGATTTTTCCGCAATGTCGCCCTGGGGAAATCAGACTATACAGAAATGTGTTCATGAACAGGACGGAACAGCCGTCTGCCAGCAGGAAAAAACAAAACTTTCCGTAGAATTCAATGGGGAAGCGCACAGGCTGATGGCGGTACCGGGCGACTTTTTTTCCAACATAGGAACCGCTATGCCAGGAGATGTGTTTGAAGATTCCGCTGAAATTTCCAATACTACGGAGAACGAGGCCGAGATCTTTTTCCGAACATCAGTGGAAGGACAGGACAGCAGACAGAAGGAACTGCTGAAGGGAATACGGCTCACTATATATCTGAACGGGAAAAAGGTATATCGAGGAACTTTGGATTCTCCCGGACTGGAAAAGAGCCATTCTCTGGGAGTCTATCAGCCGGAACAGAAAGGCAGCCTGAAATTTGTGCTGGAAATTCCTAAAAAATGGGACAATGCTTATGCGCTTCGGGAAGCTGACGTACAATGGATCTTTACAGTGAACGAAAGGGAAGAAACGGAAAAATCAGAAGAATACAGAGATACGGACAGTTCTTTTTCAGATGCCTCAGTAAAAGATACGGAAGGCAAGGGTGTACAGAGTGTGAAGACCGGCGACGAGTCCGGTACAGAAAGAATGCTTTTCCTTTTCTTTGCGTCAGGGGCAATGGCTGCATTGGTGTTCATATATAAAAAAAGGAGGCGGAAACCATGAAAAAAAGAATTATCCCGGCTGTTCTTGCAGCCATAGTCGTTTTATCAGCAGCGCCGTCTCCGGCATACCCTGCAGAAACAGGATCCATAGAATTTAAAACAGAAGACTCCGGCACAGATATGGCGGTAGAAGAGATAGAAGAGACTGTTTCCGAAGAAAACTCTGACCAGACGGAAAAAAATGAGACGGATATTGATGAAGTTTCCATAGGACTGGAAGAGTCAGGAGAAAATGAGACAGACGAAGAAAATCCCGATGAACCGTATACGGAAACGGAATCACCGGAGGAAGAATCACAGGAAATAGAACCGCCGGGAGAGGATTCACCGGAAATAGAATTGTCGGAAAACGAACAATCGGAAAACGGACTGCCGGATGTGGAAATTTCAGATTCCGGCGAACAGCCTGCGGATGTACAGTCAGACCCATCGGAAAAACTGCTTCCTGACGTAGAAATAGTGGATCCGGTAAATGAACAGGACCAGGACTGTTTTGGGATTATGATACAGGATGACGAGGAAGACCATGTGTCGGTGATTTTTTTCTCAGACCTGGAAAAGCTGAAAAACGGGACGTTAAAAACAGAGGATCAGTTGGAAACTCTTGAGGATGCGGCAGAAAACAGCGGCGTGCATGTAACGGAGGTATATACGCCGGAAATGAACAGCCTGGATTCCGGCGCAGAGACCGGAACCATGGAAACCGGCACAGGATTTTCCGGCCGGAGTATAGAAATGTGGACGGATCAGGAAGCAGGTCTGATCACAGATAACTCTGTATACAGCGAAGAGGAGACTGACGCCGGAGAAAAGCCTGCGGCAGAGATGGAAGCCGCCAGGGAAATCCTTCCGGCAGAGTTTTCCTCATTATTAACAGAAGAAAACTGGGAAACGCTTAAAGAACAGGTTCATGAATTCCGGAAGGGGGATACCGTAAAATTTTATGTGATCCCTTCCCCGGGTTACACCGTGGAAAACGTAAGTATCCGGGAAGAAAACGGAAAAACGGATATTACGGAGTCCGCTCCGTATATCTATGAATTTTCTATGCCGGAGTCAGATGTGGTTGTGGAAATCCATGGAGAAAAGGCAAAAGCGGAAGATCCGGAAACGCAGACGGAAGCTTATACCCAGATTCCTCTTATGGCGGCAGCACAGAGAAGCGGGATCAAAGTCCAGAAAGTGAATGCAGATACGAAGATGAAGCAGGACTATGCCTTTACATACGCCTTTCGTGAAGGGGTAACGACTTTGAAATCCATCAGCCGCTACAACGGAACGTTAAATGCAAAGCTTCATGGCTGGTTTGGAGATGAAAACGGCTTTACGTCCTCTTACTGCAATACTTTTTATGGAGCGCTGATCAACGATTCAACATATTCCTCCCCGATTTCTGTCTTATACAGCAATGTAGGAGAATATCAGGGGCAGATTGTAGATCTGAAAGTGACTGCGGTATCGTGGGGAACTGTCAATAATAATCATACAGGTCTTGACGGAACCAGAATCTATCCGTGTATTCTGTTTTATAAAGACCGTATTGCGTTTAATACCATATCTGTGGGAACGGTACGTTTTCAATTTGAATTTTATAAGCATGATACACAGGAGAGGATCAGCCCCAAAGGGCATGTGACAATGGCCGATCTGGACGGGGGCCAGGGATTCCGTATCTATGACAGCTGGGGCGTGGACGGGCTGTATATACGGAACGGATACGACCATCTGAAAGCATCAGCGGGAACATCCTCTGGCGGAGGCTCTTATCTGGAGCTGAGAGGGGAAGAGGGTGTGGCAACCACAAATTCTGATCCAAAAGGATGGTGCCAGGTAGACTTTAATGGAAGTTTTACAGTAAACTGGCTGGCGCAGAAGTCCTGGAACACCGGAAAGGGGCCCATGAACGCCTTTTTCATTTCTACTTCCAGGTCGGTGGGGACATACGAACCGAACCCCGGGCCGACAAAGAAGGCGGGCGATACGGGAGCATCCTTTGAAAAAATGAAGGAGTGCAGCTCAGAGAATGATGCTTATGAAATAACGCCTGGAAAAAGTTTTGACTATGTGATCTCTCAGAGGCTTCTGCCGGGAGACTACAGCAAATTTGAGGTTACGGATACCCTGGATAGCTGCCTGATCTACAGGTCCGCAAAGGTGCAGACCTCCGGCGGACAGGATGTAACAAAATACTTTGCCATCTCCTGCTCCGGAAATACAGTGAAGTTTTCCGCACAGCCGGCTTTTCTGAAAACAGACGAGGCCATGAACGACGTTACCTATTATTTCCGGATCCAGGTAACGGCAAAAGACGAAAAGACGATCGCTGCGCATGATCATTATAAATCATCTATTTTCTATATAGGAAACAGAGCGGAAAGACAAATTGTTTCCAGCATTCTGAACGATACACAGTCAACCAACGACACATATGTAAAAGGAAAAACACAGACCCGATACGGAAGGATTTCCATTGTGAAAAAGGACAGCCTTACCGGAAAAGAAATCGAAGAAAAAGACGGCGCGTTTAAAGCCCTTCAGTGGAACAGCGTCTCAGAGAAATATGAGGATACCGTGAAGACGCCGGATATTGTATATCATCCGGAAGAGGCGGCATATCTGTCGGAAAAACTTTCTGTCACGAAAGAAAATGAAGGCAGGTTTCTGATCGTAGAGGTGAAAAATCCTTCCGGATATGAAGGGACATTTGAAAAAGAAATCTCCTTTGATCCGTATGGTGACCAGGAACAGAAGATTGAGATTGGAGCAGTCAACACATCCATCCTCCCGCCCATGGGAAAGATCACCGTTGTAAAACAGATCAAGGAAGATGAGATTACCTGGGCCCATGGGAACCCGGTATTCCGTTTTCAGGTATCAGGAACAGATGTAAAAGGTAAAACACATACTTATGAAGACTATGTTGAATTCCGGGAGGGTGAATATGCAGCAGAAAACGGTTATGGAATCCTGAAATGTGTATTTGAAATTCCTTTAGGAAAATATACCGTCAGCGAACTGGAAACTCTCCGGTACGAGCTGGAAGGCGTATACGCCGGTACTGAAAATGTATCTGTTTCCGGAAATTCCGGCATTGCCGTTATTGACACGGAAAGACCGGAAGCGGAGCTTACTTTCCGCAACAGAAAAACAATTTATGACAGGTACAGTCATACAGATGTTATAAGAAACAAAATCCCTATGATTCCATAAAGACATAGCAGAAGGGAACAGGATCCGGGGACTTGCCGGGGACTGCGCCCTTCTGTTTCAGGAATCCTCTCTGGGAGGGCGTCCGGTGTGACGCTTATATAAGCGGTAAAAATTAGAGATGTTGTTAAAGCCGCATTCCATGGCGATATCGGTAACACTCCGGTCTGTGTTTTTTAACAGCTCCCGGGCATGAGAAATCCTGAGACGGGTAACATATTCGCTGAAGCTTATATTCGTAACCTTGCGGAAATAGGTGGAAAAATAGCTGGGGCTCATAAACGCGGCGCCGGCAGCTTCTTCCAGAGTGATTTTTTCACAGAAATGACTGTTGATGTACCGAA
>DWVA01000030.1 GCA_019120475.1 Candidatus Blautia intestinipullorum
TAATGGATCTTTTTTCAGGGGGACTGATTCTGGTACTTGGAATCTTTCTGTTTTATAATCCCGAGGTGGTTGTCAGTCTCCTTCCGGTACTTTTGGGAACATTTATCCTTACAGACAGCGTATGGGTTCTGAAGGGCTGCGTGAAGATGAAAAAAAGGGACGGCCAGGGTCTGGAATGGAAGATCCTCCTGGCGGGCAGTCTTGTTTTTATCGCTCTTGGCGCTGTTATGATCGTGAATCCTTTCTCTGCGGTAAAGGTGATGATCGTCTTTGCAGGCGCCGTCCTTCTGGCGAACGGTATCGTGGATCTTGTATTTCTTTTCCTCATCAGAAAGGGAATTAAAACGCTGACGGAATTCCGGCAGAGGGCAAAAGAGAAGGAGGAAGCTGCCGCAGCCGAACTGCGGGAACAGGAGCCGGTTTACGCGCCCTGGAGTTCACGGAATAAGCGGGAGGCGGAAAATAAACAAGAGGAAAACAAACAGGCGGAAGATATGCAGGGACAGGAAAACGATGAATCCGAAGGCGACGATCCTTCCCCTATAGAAACAGGGAAAACTGAACTTTCGGAAAAAACTGCGGCGGAAGATGCTTCAGCAGAAGAAGATGACGATGAAGAAACGGACGCTTCTGCCAGGAACATGGAAAACTATGAAGCAAAGCGGCAGGAAGAGCCTCAGGAGGAGCATGTAATTGAAGAATAAAATTCTGGTGATCGAAGACGACAGGGCGATTTCTGAACTGCTCTGTATGAATCTTAACGCAGCAGGGTATGAAACAGCAGCAGCCTATGACGGGGAGGAAGCCCGCAGGCTGCTGTTGTGGCATGAGGACGCGGATCTCGCCCTTGTGGATATCATGCTGCCGGGGAAAGACGGTTTTTCCCTGATGGATGATTTTAATGAGAAAAATCTTCCGGTAATCTATCTTACCGCGAAGGATGACGTGGCGTCCAAGGTAAAAGGTCTGAAGCTTGGCGCCGAGGATTATATGGTGAAGCCCTTTGAGATGCTGGAACTTCTTGTCCGCATAGAAAAGGTACTGGAGCGGACAGGAAGAGCAAAAAAGATCCTTGAGATCCGGGACGTAAAGGTTGATCTGGAAAAGCACCAGGTGACGAAAAAAGGCGTGGCAGTGAATCTGAAACCCATGGAATATGATCTTCTGGTTCTCCTTCTTCAGAACCGGAACATTGCTCTGGGAAGAGAGGAAATACTCCGCAGAGTATGGGGGACGGAATTCCTGGGAGAGAGCAGGACTGTGGACGTGCATGTGGGACAGCTGCGGAAGAAGTTGGAACTGTATGAGGAGATCAGGACGATTCCCAAGCTTGGATACCGTCTGGAGGATTAACGGATGAAGTTATGGAAGAAAACGGTTGCTCTGATGCTGACCACTCTTTTGTTCTCCCTTGTTCTGGTAGGCGGCCTGAGCCTTTTCCTCACAGGAAAGAGAGCACTGGAAAACACGGTTCAGACCTTCGGCAGACAGTTGAAAGCAGCCGCGTCTCTGATGGAGCAGTATTGGGATGGAAGCCAGTACAGCCTGATGTCGGAGACCGGAAAAAAGGCTTATCGGGAATTCCAGTTCCGGATGTGCTGCGGGGACGGCTACGCCCTGATCAACAGAGAGAGCGGAGAAGTGGAAGGGAATTTTACAGGATATCAGATTGTGGATCTTAAGGCGATGGATATTCCGGAGGACAGCGGCGCGGAAGACTACCGGATCCAGCGGCTGGACGGGAAGATCCTTCTGCTTCAGCAGACCGTGCCGGAGCAGCCGGAAGGCTATCTGCTCCTGTCTGTGAGGAATATTACGGATGTTTTTGCTGAACTGCGGTATACTGCGGTGATGTTTCTGATCATCTGTTTTGGAATCTTCCTTCTGGCAGGCCTTTTTATTTACAGAATGATGCGGCGGACAGTACGGCGTATGGAGGAACTTCAGGAAGTGGCGGGAAAACAGGAGATGCTGCTGGGGGCTCTCGCCCATGAAATGAAAACGCCTCTGACATCGATCATCGGCTATTCGGACAGCCTCCGTCATGTGAAACTTGGAAAGGAGCAGAGAGACCGTGCCCTGGAGCACATTGAAAGAGAGGGAAGACGGCTGGAAACACTGTCGGGAAAACTTCTGGAACTTCTTGGCCTGCACAGGAACAGGGCGATCCATATGGAGGATTACTCTGTAAAGGAGCTTTTTGACAGGATCCGGACGCTGGAAGAGGGGCGGGCAGAGAAAAAAGACGTCTGTTTTTCAGTGGAATGTGAGGATTTTTCTATGAAGATGGATCCCGCCCTGATGGAAAGTCTTCTGGTGAATCTGATCGATAACGCTTTTCACGCGGTTGATAAAGGCGGCCGGGTCAGTGTCAGAGCGGGGCGTGAAAACGGGAAAATATTCTTCCGGGTGTCGGATAACGGTCATGGAATCCCGGAGAAAGATCTGGACAGGGTGACGGAGGCTTTCTATATGGCGGATAAATCCAGAAGCCGCCAGAACGGCGGAGCAGGCCTGGGCCTGGCCCTGTGCGAGAGTATCGCCCGGCTTCATAAAGGAAAACTCACAGTAGAAAGCAGAGAAGGAGAAGGCACGGTTGTGTCTGCTGTTTTCTGACGAAATTACATTTTGTTTACATTTTCCTGAATACTTTGCACAACAGATATGGTACCTTTGAGTTACAGGAGGTGGCATATGAAAACAAAAAAATTTTATATGATTATCAGTATATTCTTTCTGGCGGGAGCAGGAATGTCCGGATGCGGTAAAATGGTAAAGTCTGCGGTGGTGGCCGAAGAAAACGCAGGAAAAGAAAACGCCACAGACGCTTCTGAAGGAACGAAAGGGAAAGAGGCTTCTTCCCGGAACGCTTTGAAAACAGTCCCGGAGCAGGTACAGGCGCCGGAAATCTATGAGACTTCCCGGATAGAATATCTCCGGAGCGCGTCCAGGGAAGATAGATCCTCGCCGCTGGAATTTATTTTGACCGCAGAAGCCCCGGTGGAGGTACCTCAGGTGGATTCCATTCTTCTGAAAAAAGCGGACAAAGCGTCCGGTACGGAAGAAATGGCAGAGCAGATGATCCGTGGGATCGCTGCCGGAAAAGAAATTAAGATATCAGAAGAATTTTCTCAGGAAAATGGCGGACAAAGTGTTCGGGGTAATTTTACTGCAGGGGAGATCCCTTATACTTATGCCTGCAATATCGGTGAAAACAGAAAATCTTTTTCCTGTTTAACGGATCTTTCCCAGGTTGCAGATACTGTAGAGGATCTGGAAAGCTGGCAGGCGGAGCTGTTTGAGAAATATGCCGTGGACACCGGAAAAGTGACAGGAGAAGAAGCCCTGGAATTTCTGGAAGGAATAGGACTGCAGGGATTTCAGATCTGCTCGGAATATCACGATACCCTGCCCAGAGACGGGAAAAACGGTCCGGTAGCCAGAGACGGTTTTACTTTTGAACGGGTTGTGGACGGAGTTCCGGTAAATTATATAACGGAAAGCCTGCTCCCGGTATATGAAGATGGGGCGGCGTCTGTGATCGGGGACGAAACTGCAGCGGAAGGGGAGGATCTGATCTGGATGCAGGAAGAACTCAGCATAGAGTTTGCCGGAGGGACTGTAAGAATTTTTCAGTACAGAGATGGCCTTGAAATTTCTGATTTGTCAGATGAAAAACAGTTTCTTCTTCCTTTTGAGGAGATCAGGGATATTTTTGAAAGAACGGTCGCGCTGCAGATGATGACCGAAGAGAACAGATATTCGCAGACATATGCCGATATGTCCGGGGTTCCTATATATAATGTGGATTCCGTAGATATGACGGTTACAAAAGTAAAACTGGGCTATATGAGACAGAGGGATAATCTGAGTAACAAAAAAGGATTTCTGATTCCGGTGTGGGATTTTTACGGTGTATGGACCGCAGAGTTGACAAGTGGGAGCGGCATTGCTTCCTCCAGTATGGAAGCGGACGATTTTCCAATACTGACCCTTGACGCCAGAGACGGAACGGTGATACAGAGATTTTTAGGATATTAAAAAGTGAAATTTGAACATATTTCTTGATTTTTTATCATGGTGGAATTTTTCTCCCGGAAATATAATAGAGCCAGATCAAAAAAACGAAATTCAATGTAAAGGAGAGGATTACACTATGAAGACGAAGAAAATCGCAGCACTGGGGCTTGCGGCAGTTATGGCGGCAACGATGGTTCCGGCGGTTCCCGCAATGGCGGAAGACGCATCCGGACAGGTTTACTATCTGAATTTCAAGCCGGAGCAGGATGAAGCATGGCAGGATCTTGCGGCGGCTTATACCGAGGAGACAGGAGTTCCGGTAACGGTAGTGACCGCGGCTTCCGGACAGTATGAGACGACGCTTCAGTCTGAGATGGCAAAGAGCGAGGCGCCCACACTTTTCCAGGTAAACGGACCTGTAGGCCTGAAAAACTGGAAGGATTACTGCTATGATCTTTCAGATTCCGATATCTATTCACAGCTTACCAACGAAGCGTACGCTCTGAAAGACGGCGATGCGGTGGCTGGAATCGCTTATGTTATCGAATCCTACGGACTGATCGTAAACAAAACTCTTCTGGAAAAAGCAGGATACACACTGGACGATATCAAGAGCTATGACGATCTGAAAGCTGTAGCGGACGATATCCAGAGCAGAAAAGACGAGTTGGGAATCAAGGGAGCCTTTACCTCCGCAGGCATGGACGGATCTTCTGACTGGAGATACAAAACTCATCTGGCAAACCTTCCGATTTATTATGAATATAAGGAAGACGGAATTGACGACACAGATGAGATCAAGGGAACCTATCTTGACAACTACAAAAATCTTTTTGATCTGTATATTACAGATTCCACCTGCGACGGCGCGGAGCTTTCCGCAAAAACAGCCGACGATTCCAGAAATGAATTTGTAAACAGCGAGGCTGTTTTCTATCAGAACGGTTCCTGGGAATATGCGGAACTCGCAAAGACTTTCAGCGATGAAGAACTTGCGATGATCCCCATATACTTCGGCGTGGATGACGAGAACGAAGGTCTTGCTACCGGTACAGAGAACTACTGGTGCGTAAATAAGAACGCGTCTGAAGAAGACATTCAGGCAACTCTGGACTTTATAAACTGGTGCGTAACTTCTGAGACAGGCGCAAAGTCCATGGCTGAGGATATGGGCTTTACAATCCCCTTCAAGACAGCGGTCACTCCTACCAATCTGTTTGTAAAACAGGATCAGGAGTATACAGAAGCAGGTCTTACCCCGGTATCATGGTGCTTCACTACAATGCCGTCTGAAGAGTGGAAGAACGCTCTGGGAACAGCGCTTACCGCTTATGCCGCAGGAACAGGAACATGGGACGACGTAGTTTCCGCGTTCGTTGACAACTGGGCAATGGAGAAAGCTCTGTCTGAATAAAAGAGATTTACAGAACAGATCATAAGGAGCTGCTGCATAACTCTGCAGCAGCCCCTTTTTCAGTAAAAGAGAAGGTTTTCCGCCGCAACAGGCGGAACCGTAAAGATCATGAAAGGAAAGAGGTAGGATCCTATGGTAGGAAAAACAATTAAAAAATGGTGGCCGCTGTTTGTGCTGCCTACGTTCGCCGCTTTTATCATCGGCTTTCTGTGGCCGTTCCTCTGGGGCATTTATCTTTCGTTCTGTAAATT
This sequence comes from Candidatus Blautia intestinipullorum, assembly GCA_019120475.1. GTDB lineage: Bacteria > Bacillota > Clostridia > Lachnospirales > Lachnospiraceae > Blautia_A > Blautia_A intestinipullorum. Next base: position 5,686 of record DWVA01000030.1, read on the forward strand.
CACCACTGTACAGGATGTTACATTTGTCGGCTTTTCCAACTATACAAAAATACTGATCGACAAAACCTTCAGTCATTCTTTCTGGCTGACGGTGGCTTTTGCGTTTATCTCCAGTATTCTGATCAATATCTGCGCTTTTGCCATTGCACTGGCTCTGACAAAAGGCTTCAAAGGAACGAATGCATTCCGTACTGTATTTTTTATGCCGAACCTGATCGGCGGAATCGTACTGGGCTACATATGGCAGACTCTTCTGAACGGACTGCTTTCCATGTGGGGACAGCCGCTTCTGGCTCTTTCCGCAAAAAACGGATTTATAGGAATGCTGCTCCTTCTGATGTGGCAGCAGATCGGATACATGATGATCATTTATGTGGCGGGTCTGAATAATGTGTCGCCGGATCTTATAGAGGCGGCGAAGATCGACGGGGCCACGTCCAGACAGATCCTGTTCAGGATCAAGATCCCGATGATCATGCCGTCTGTGACTATCTGTACGTTTCTGACCCTGACAAACGGATTTAAGATGTTTGACCAGAACCTGTCCCTTACAGGAGGAGACCCGGGCAAGCAGTCACAGCTTCTGGCACTGAATATCTATGATACTTTCTATGCCCGCAGCGGACCCCAGTGGAAAGGAATCGGCCAGGCTAAGGCAGTGGTATTCTTTATCTTGGTGGTAGCGATCGCGCTGATCCAGTTGAAAGCTACCTCATCGAAGGAGGTGCAGCAGTAATGGCAAATAGGAAAAAAAGTATTATTCCAACGATTATACTGACGGTGATTTCTGTTTTATGGATGTATCCCATACTTCTGATCCTGATAAACTCTCTGAAAGTAGAATCAGCGATCACAACATCAGGAGTATTCAGCCTTCCCACGTCGGAGACCTTTAACGGCATCGCCAACTTTATTGCCAGTGTGACGCAGATGGACTTTCTGAAGTCTTTCTGGTACAGTCTGGTGATCTCCGTGATGTCGGTAATACTGATCCTGTTCTGCTGCTCCATGAGCGCCTGGTATATCGTAAGGGTTAATGGAAAACTTTCCAAAGCGTTTTATTATCTCTGCGTGTTCAGTATGGTAGTGCCCTTCCAGATGGTAATGTTCACTCTGGCGAAAACAGCGGACACGCTGAAACTGAACAATCCCTACAACATCTGTATCATTTATCTTGGATTTGGCGCAGGGCTTGCAGTCTTTATGTTTACCGGCTTTGTAAAAGGAATTCCTATGGAGATCGAAGAGGCCGCTCTTATTGACGGATGCAGTCCGTGGCAGGTGTATACCCGTGTGCTGATCCCTATTCTGAAACCTACGATCATTTCGACAGCGATCCTGGAACTGATGTGGGTGTGGAACGATTACCTTCTGCCTACGCTGGTTCTCGACATTAAAGAGTACCGGACGATCCCCATGGCGGTGCAGTACTTCAGGGGAAGCTTCGGCCATGTGCAGATGGGACCCATGATGGCAAGTATCATGATCGATATTATTCCTATCATTATCGTATATCTCGTCTGCCAGAAATACATTATCGAAGGTGTTGTGGCCGGCGCGGTAAAAGGATAAGAGAACAGATTTTCCAAAGTCCCTGAGAAAACTTTTCCCGGGGACTTTTATCTGTACGAATAGTAGAAAAATCCGCGCTTTTTTTAGTTATATGTATCCTTGTATACAAAACATGGCAATGCTACAATAAAGCGGCAGCATAAATTAGGTACCCGAAAGGTATGGAAAATATGATGAATGTTTTGATTGTAGATGATGAAAAAATTGAGAGAGAAGGGATCAAATACCTGCTTTCCATGGAAAAAGGAAAACGAAGCTTATATGAGGCCGCCAACGGCAAACAGGCCCTTCAGATCCTTCGGACAGAGAGTATAGATCTGCTTCTTACAGATATAAAAATGCCCCATATGGACGGACTTGAGCTGTCCAGACGGGCAAAGGAGCTTTTCCCGGATATTCAGATCGTGATCTTCAGCGGTTATAATGATTTTACTTTCGCCCAGGAGGCGATCCGCTACGGAGTTACAGATTATATCCTCAAGCCTGTGGATCCGGATAATTTTCATGAGACGATACAGAGGGCGGAAAAAAGTATTTATGACAGAAGAGAGCAGGAAAGCCAGGAGCGGAGGAAGCAGAATTTCCTTCAGCAGTACTTTCTCCAGAATTATCTTTATTCCGGTAAGAAGGAGATTCTGGAAAAGGCTCAGGAGCTTATAGACCTGGAAAAATGGAACGGCTGGCACTGCGCGGTGCTTATTGAAACGAACGTTGCCTTTTTTGATACCTCCGAGGAGGATTTTCCGGAAGAACTTCAGAAGGAACTGCGGAGAATGTTTTTTTATCTGAATCTGAACGAACGCCAGTCCCTTTTGTTTTTCCAGGACGTTTACTGCGACTATATCCTGGTGGCAAACCACCTGTATACATTTCTGAAAAGAAATTTTATGGTGCGCTTTTATCTGGCGGTAAGCAGAAAATTTGAGGGATATGAATGTCTTCCGGAAATCCTGAGCCAGCTTGAACAGCAGATGGAGGAAAAATTTTATAATCCGGACAAACATATTTTTTCCTGCGAGGAAGAACATCTGAAAATGACGGCGGGGGAGGTGCAGGATTCCCAGCTTATGCAGATGATCTCAGAGGATATCAGCAGAAAGGATATGGATCAGCTCTGGAAGCACTTTGACTGTCTGAAGGAAAAATACAGCCATAATACACAGTTTTCTGCCATGTATATTAAGTTTGTGTTCTCCAATGTGATCCAGGCACTTTTTCAGGAAAATCAGTTTGCAGACGAGCATCGCCTGGAAAAGGAGATCGACCGCCTCTATAGCTGCGGCAATATTATGGAGATCCTTGAGGTGACGGAGGAAAACATCAGAGAGTATGAGAAGTTCCTGGAGCGTTCCATGCAGGAGTCCAGAAATGAAGTGGCTGCTGTAAAAAATTACATTTATCAGCATTACGGGGAGGATCTGAATCTGGAAATGCTTGCGGAGAAAGTTTATCTTTCCTCCGGTTACCTCAGCTTTATCTTTAAAAAAGAAACCGGAATGAATCTGAACCGTTTTATCAAAGTGTTCCGCATGGAGAAAGCAAAAGAACTCCTTTGCGGCACGAATATGAAAGTCGCCCAGGTAAGCGAAAAGGTGGGATTCGCCAACGTGTCTTATTTCTGCAGGAGCTTCCGGGAATATTACGGAAGCAGTCCGGAATCCTACCGGAAAGGAACAGGGGAGGATGAGGAAACTTCTTCAGACAGTTAAGAATATGAAATACCGTCATAAGCTGACAATCCTTCTGGTGGTTGCCAGCTTAGTTCCTATGACGGTGCTTGCGCTGTACAGCCATAACCGCATGAGCAGCCTGATCCGGCAGAAGGAGATCGAGGACATGCAGTCTATTCTGGAGCAGGCAAGAGAGAATATTGACAGTCAGATCGAGGTGTACGCCAGTCTGATCAACTATCTTACTTATTCTCCTGATATTGAGGAAATCATAGAGGAGAAGGATCTTGACAATTATGCCGCCTATGAACAGTACACTCAGGTGGCGGATCCTCTGCTTTCTGTGCCGAAATCCTATCACGACGCTATTCTTCAGATCCAGCTTTTTGCGGACAGTATCCAGGTAGAGCATGAATACACGCTGGTTCCTCTGAAAAATCTGGACAGAGAGTGGTGGAACGCGGAAACGAAAGACGATGTGAGGATCCAGTGGGCGGTAAATGAAGAAGAAAAAGAGATTGCGGCGGTACGCAGGATATATGACGGCAAAACACTGGAAGCTGTTCTCTGTATCACCCTGGATTACGACAAGATTTTTGAGCCTCTTACCAACATTATAGAAGAAAACACCGGCGGGATGATCGCGGATAAGGAAGGGAAGGTTTTATACCTGAATCACTCTCTTCAGGAAACAGAGATCCGGAAGTCCTCCGCAAAAAAGGTCCTGGGACGGATCAAGGAGACCTGCGAGTATGTAAAAAGTGCCGACGAACATACAGGATGGACTTTTTACCTGTGCAAATCCAGGGATTCTATTTCAGGATCGGTTCTGAGGCTTTCTCTGGAAGAGATTCCTCTGATCATTTTCTGCGTGCTGATCATTTTTTTCCTTGGTCTGATCTTCTCCAAGCTTTTTACCAGAAAGATAGAAGAGCTTACCAGAAACATTGACCGGGTAAATCATGGAAGCCGGGAGGTCACAGTATCCAGCAGCTCTGAGGACGAGGTGGGAATCCTGATCCGGAGCTTCCGCAGAATGATGGATGAGATCAACCGTCTGATCGACGAGGTGTATGTAAATAAAATCGCCTTGAAGGAATTTGAACTGAAAGCGCTTCAGGCCCAGATCAATCCTCATTTTCTCTACAATACCCTTTCTGTGATCAACTGGATGGCGATCCGGGGAGGACAGAAAGAGATCAGCAAAGTAACCCTGGCGCTTTCCACTTTTTACCGGACGGCGCTCAGTAAAGGCGAGGATATGGTGACGGTGGAAAGCTGTATCCGGAATATGGAGGCATATCTGGAGATCCAGCTTGTAATGCACGATCATGATTTTACCGTGGAGTGGGATGTGGACGAGTCTGTAAAAAATGAAAAGATGCCGAAGCTTCTGCTGCAGCCTGTGGTGGAAAACGCGCTGGAACACGGTCTGGACGAAAAAGAGGAGGGAGAGAAGATACTGAAGCTTTCCTTTCTGGATATGGACAAAGAAGTAATGATCGTCGTACAGGATAACGGACTTGGAATGGAGCAGAAGAAAGCGGAGACTCTTGTCACTTACCAGGCGGAAGGCTACGGCCTGAAGAATGTAAACGACAGGATCTGTCTTTTATATGGGGATAAGTACAGGATCCGTATCTTCAGCAGTCCGGGAGAAGGTACCAAGGTGGAAATGAGATTCCCGAAAGAAGGAAGATAATATGCAGAAAAGATGGAAAGGTCTGGCCGTATTGATGATCCTCTTCCTGATGTGCGGATGCCAGAGAACAGAAAAGACCGCCTACCGGACAGGGCAGGAGGTGTCCGAGGAGAACAGGAAAGCCTGGGAAAAAGCAAAGACTACTCCTTATGGAGCATATCCGGAACTGGTGACTTACACTCTGGGTCAGATGAGCGGTGCCAACGATTCCAATCTTCCGGAGGGAAATACTTATGAGGACAACGCATACACAAGATACCTCAGAAAGATGCTGAATATCCAGAATGAAACGATTTATATGGAAAGTGAAGAGCGCTATGACGAGGTTGTGAATATTATCGCCAAAGACCGGACGCTGCCGGACGTTCTGGTGGTTTCCGACAGGGAGACTCTGAAAGAACTGGTGGAAAACGATCTTGTGGAGGATCTGACGGAGGTTTTTGAAACCTGCACGTCCCCAAGGATCAAGGAGATGTATGAAAGCTACGGAGGAGATCTTCTGGATGCGGGGAGATTCGATGGAAAACTGATGGCGATTCCTGAGACGGTGATCGACCACGGTCCCTGTCTGATGTGGCTGAGAAAAGACTGGATGGAAGAGCTGGGGCTTGAGGAGCCCAAAACATTGGAAGACGGATTCCGTATTGTTGAAGCTTTTGTGAAAAACCGTATGGGAACGGAAGAAGGAGAGGAGCCTGTAGGACTTGTCTGCAATACAGATCTGGTGGGAAGCACCAGTACCAGTTACTCCATGGATCCGGTGTTTGACAGCTTTGGGGCTCATCCCCAGCGCTGGGTAAAAAAAGACGGAGAGATCACATACGGCTCTCTTACAGAAGAAACGAAAAAGGCGCTGGAATATCTCCATGAACTTTACGAAAAAGGGATCCTGGATCAGAATTTTGCCCTGAGAGCCAGCAACAATCTCCGCGATCTCGTGCTGGAAGGGAAATGCGGGGCCTTTTTCGGTCTGTGGTGGACGCCGAACAATCCGCTGATGGATATGTATGAAAGCGGCGGCGAAGCCGACTGGGAGCCCTATTATCTTCAGGAACCGTCAAATGAAAATGTGTACGCTTCCTTCCGGGACAACAAATATGTAGTGGTGCGCAAAGGCTATGAGCATCCGGAAATCGTCATGAAGATCATCAGCGTCCTGTTCGACTATACAAGATATGAAGCAGAAGACGCCCGGGAGGTTAATGAATATTTTGCCCTGAATGTGGATCCTACGGCCCGTCCGCTGGTGATCAATGTGGATTATAACGAGGCCACATACCAGGTGACGGAGGAAATCAGAGAAGCTCTGGCCGGAGAAAGAAGAACGGAGGATATGAGCGCTATTTCCCGGTCCTATTTTGAGGCCTGTAAACGTTATCTCAGCGGGCTTTCCCCTTCACCGGAGGAATGGGCTGCTTATAAGTCGCGGATATCCGCGGTGGGCCTTCTGATCGACGGCGGCTACCGGCCGGCCCGGCGAAATTATCTGGACGATACAGACGGCGAGCTGCCGAAATCTCTCCAGGATTATGAGAAGAATACTTTTATTCAGATCATCATGGGAGAAAAGCCTGTGAACTATTTTGACACTTTTACAGAGGAATGGTACCGGCAGGGCGGCAAAGAACTGACAGAGCAGATACGAAAGCTGAATCCTGCGGAATAAAAAGAAAACAGCCGCACCTCCCGGATGG
>DWVA01000216.1 GCA_019120475.1 Candidatus Blautia intestinipullorum
CTCCATATGGCGGAAGCGGATACGCAAAAGAAAACTCCCTGTTGTCACATTCTTTTTTCTCTGCTTTGAAGATCTCCGGTTTTTCCAGCATGCCATGTTCGTTCATGATCAGCTTGTACTGTTTCTTCTTCGGTACGCCCACGCGGTAATCCGCCCTCTCTACCGGAGTATAGTTTACCACAAACAGAAGGTTATTTCTCTTTGTGGGAGATTTTCTTACAAGGCTGAAAATACTTCTGTCCCCGTCGTTGGGATTGATCCACTCAAAGCCTTCCGGATCGTTGTCTCCCGCATACAGAGCCGGATATTTTTTGTACAGATGGAGCAGGGTTTTTACAAAATCCTGCATATCTTTATGATTTTCTTCCCCGAGAAGGTACCAGTCAAGTTCTCTCGCCTCGCTCCACTCTCTGAGCTGGGCGAATTCCTGCCCCATAAACAGAAGCTTTTTGCCGGGATGGAAGAACATGAACGCATAGGCCGCTTTCAGGTTCTTGAATTTGTCATCCGGATATCCGGGCATTTTGTTGATCATGGAACATTTCAGATGCACCACCTCGTCGTGAGAGATCACAAGGATATATCTTTCACTGTAGGCATATGTCATGGAGAAGGTCATCTTATTATGGTTGTATTTGCGGAAATAAGGATCCAGCTTCATGTATTCCAGGAAGTCGTTCATCCAGCCCATATTCCATTTCAGAGAGAACCCAAGTCCTCCGTCCTCCGCCTTTCCCGTAACCATAGGCCATGCGGTGGACTCCTCGGCGATCATCACTGTCCCGTGATTTCTTCCAAGAACAACGGTATTCAGATGCTTGAAAAATTCGATGGCTTCCAGATTTTTATTGTCTCCGTATTTATTCGCAACCCACTGTCCGTCTCTCTTTCCGTAATCCAGGTACAGCATGGAGGCCACGGCGTCTACACGAAGACCGTCCACATGGCATTCCTCCACCCAGAAGAGCGCGTTGGCGATCAGGAAGTTCTTCACTTCCGGCTGGCCGTAATTGTATATCTTTGTTCCCCAGTCCGGATGTTCTCCCTGCCGGGGATCCTGATGCTCATACACTGCAGTGCCGTCAAAATTCGCAAGCCCGTGGGCGTCTTTTGGAAAATGTCCCGGAACCCAATCGAGGATCACGCCGATCTTGTTTCGATGCAGGTAATCTACCAGATATTTGAAGTCCTGAGCCGTTCCATAGCGGGAGGTGGGAGAATAATATCCCGTTACCTGGTAGCCCCAGGAGCCGTCGAAAGGATGCTCCGCGATTCCCATCAGCTCTACATGGGTGTATCCCATTTCTTTTACATATTTTGCCAGTTCATGAGCAAATTCCCGGTAACTGTAGAATCCGTCGGGATCTTCCTCTGTCACGGGATGTTTCCTCCAGGAGCCGGGGTGTACTTCATAGATGGACATGGGAGAGGTTTTTTCATCAAATTCCTGACGGTTCTTGAGCCATACGGCGTCTTTCCATACATAGTCTGTGATATCCGTTACCCTGGACGCGGTTCCCGGTCTCAGCTCCGACTCATTGGCATAGGGATCCGCCTTGTAAAGCTTTTCTCCATGCATTCCCACAATAAAGAATTTGTAAAGATCCCCGATCTTCGCGCCGGGTATAAAAGTTTCGTACACGCCGATCGGACCAACTTTTGTCATGGGATTGGCCTCTTCATCCCAGTCGTTGAAACTTCCGATCACGGAAACAGACTGGGCCCTGGGCGCCCACACTGCAAAGTAAACCCCTTTTTTCCGTCTCTGCGTGGTGGGATGGGCTCCCAGCTTTTTATAAATATCATAATGTGTTCCCTGGCCAAATAAATACTGGTCAAGTTCTGTAAACTGCATTTTCTCTCCCATCAAAACTACCTCCCTGTTTGTATTTATGCAAAAGCAAATATCTGGCTTTCATTAGGCTGAAGAGTTACGCGGAGATTTCCGTTCTCAACGATTCCCTCCGTACCGTCGATCAGACTTGTATAGGATTTTCCGTTCAGCGGCTGGCGTATGCAGAGCTCTGCCGGTTTGTCGTCGTTGTTGACGGCAACGACTACGCCTTCTTCTCCCAGGATCCTGGCGAAAGCATACTGTCTGTTTGTCAGCAGAAGCTCCTGATATCTGCCTTCAGAGAGAGCCGGCTGCTCTTTGTGGATTTTCCCCAGAGTCTTGATCCACTCCAGCAGCTTCGGATCCTCCGGATCCTTCAGAGCCTCCTTCAGATCGACTGCCGGCCGCAGAGGATCGTCGTTGGCTCCTTCTTTTCTGCCTTTGATCCCCCATTCGGATCCATAATAAATGGATGGAATACCCGGAAGTGTATACAGAAGGGTGTGAACCGGATAAATATGTCCCGGCACGTTCAGCTTTGAAGCAATTCTGTCTACATCATGATTGTCCACAAAAGAGTATAGTTTTAATCCCCGGTAAATTCCTCCGTTGGCGTCAAATTCCCGGCGGATCGTGTGTGCGATCTCGAAATAGTTATGATCGTTATGTCCGGAGTACAGCCCCTTATGCAGTTCGTAATTCGTTACGGAATCCAGCATTTCCGGCTTTACATAGCGGCTGTAGTCTCCATGGATCACTTCTCCCATCAGCCAGAAATCTTTCTTTTTCCCGTTGGTAAAGCTTCTCATGTCTTCCATGAATGAAAATTCCAGGCAGTCCGCGCAGTCAAGACGGATGCCGTCAATGTCAAATTCGTCGATCCAGAATCCGATCACATCAAGAAGGTATTCCCGCACCTTCGGTTCCCGGAGATTCAGATTGACAAGTTCAAAACAATTTCTCCACGCTTCATAGCCGAATCCATCGTTATAAGGAGAATTCCATCCGAAATTGATTCCTTTATACCAGCTGCAGTATGGAGAATTTTCTCTGTTTTTCTGAATATCCTGGAATGCAAAAAATTCCCGGCCTGTATGATTAAACACGCCGTCCACAACTACACGGATATCCAGTTCATGCGCCTCTTTTACAAATTTTTTGAAATCTTCATTATCTCCCAGTCTTCTGTCCACCAGCCGGTAATCCCTTGTGTCATATCCATGTGAGGTGGACTCAAACAAAGGACCGATATATATTGCCGTACATCCCAGATCTTTAATATGGGGCAGCCATTCCATCAGGCTGTCAAATCGGTGCGTTACCTCTGTCTGCTCGTTTCTTCTCGGCGCCCCTGTCATTCCGATCGGATACATGTGATAAAATACTGCTTCTTCAAACCATCTGCCCACTACGTTGCCCTCCAGTAATCTGCACATAAAATGTGCTGTTTTTAAGTCATTTTATAGACATATTATACCAATCTGTACCGTCTCCGTCAACAAACCTCCCCTCTATTTTTTAAGAAAACAGGGACAGCTTTAAGAAAAAAGCTGTCCCTGAGGGTTTCATCACTTCTGTATCTTGTTTTCCATGTTTTCGGACAAATATCTACAGGCCGTCAGTATTCTCCGGAGCCGTCGTCGGAATATTCATCCGTACCGTCTCCGTAATCTCCGGAACCGTCATCCGAATATTCATCCGTACCGTCGCTGTAATCTTCGGAACCATCATCTGAAGATTCGTCTGTACCATCGCTGTAATCTCCGCTTCCGTCGTCAAAGGATTCCTCTTCGCCGCTTCCATCGGAAATTTCGCTTCCGTCTCCTCCTTCTTCCGATCCTTCCTCAGAAGAGGAATTCCCTTCGTATCCGGCTACAAGACCGTTCTCAAGGGAGCTGTCCCAGAAATCAGAGTAGGAGGCATACTGAAGATCCACGCCCTTGGCCTCGGCAAGCTCGCTGACTGTCATCAGCTTATATCCCTTCTCCACCAGATCCGGGATCAGGCGGATGGCCGCCTGTACGGAAGGTTCATGGATATCGTGCATCAGGATAATGGAACCGTCGGTAAGATCCCCGTTCATAACCGCGTTATAGTCCGCGTCCGCGTTCATCAGAGACCAGTCCTGCGTATCCAGAGACCACATGAAGAACGGCTTCTGTACAATATCAAATGTAGTCTGGTCTGCCGCTCCATAGGGCGCCCTGGCCACTGTGGCCGCCTGTCCGCAGGCTTTCATCAGAGCTTCATCCGTTCTCTGGAACTGGGAGCTCACTTCCTCGGAAGACATGTTCAGAAGAGTCTGCGAAGGATGATCATAACTGTGGTTACCGATCTCGCAGCCGATATCCACCATTCTCTGTACTGTGGATTCCCAGCTTTCCACATTCTGTCCCAGCATAAAGAATGTTGCGTGAGCATTGTTTTCTTCCAGACAGTCCAGAAGCTGGTCTGTATATTCTCCCGGTCCGTCGTCAAAGGTCAGGGCAATCCTTGTTTTATGTTTATCCGGATTGTAGGAGCCGTCCTCATTGAAATACAGGTCGTCAAATCCATTGCTGACCCATCCGGTCTGTATGTATCCGTTATCATCAAAGGAATAAGTAACACCGTCAATCTCCTGGAAACCTCCGGCGTAATATGTACCGTCAAAGTTCTGATACCATTTTCCGTTTTCATCTTCATGCCATCCTGCCGTCAGGTCGGAAGCCTTTGTCAGATCGCCCTTCCCCTTCAATGGCTTTCTGATAGCCGCATCCGGATCTGCCTCCACAGTCTCTGTCTCCGCCTGAATCTCCACAGGCTTGTCGGCATCCTTGCCGCCGATTCCCCTGGCTATGGGAAGAATCACGCCCCGTACCAGGAATGTGACTACAAGCACAACGCCCAGCACATATCCCACAAGACGCATGATCTTTCTTCGTCTTAACTGACGCTGTTTTCTGCGCATCCTCTCGCGCAAAACCCTCTTATCCATTTGTTCTCCACCTGTTATTATCTGTCATTTCCATATATTTTCGGATCATCCGCCGATTGTCGGTATCAGCGGACGATCCTTTTAAAATTCCAGTTCTCATCATACTGCATTTATTAAGGAAATACAATATCTCATTTATTATCTTTTCAGATTACTCTCTTCAGCTCCAGATCCTCTGTTACAAGAAGGATATCCGCCTCCTTGCCCACAGTAAGAGAGCCTACCTGGTCGTAGATCCCGATACTCTTCGCCGGATTTCTGGTAGCGGCAAAAATCGCGTCTTTTACAGGAATTTTAAATTCCACTGCCTTTCTCATACAGTCAAAAAGATTTGTCGCCGATCCGGCGATGGTACCGTCCTCCAGAGTTGCCTTTCTGTTTTTCATGAATACCTTCTGGCCGCCCAGTTCGTAAACTCCGTCGTCCATTCCCACAGCTCTCATGGAATCGCTGACCAGTATCATCCTTTCCGGTCCGAACAGGCGGAAAGCAGCCCGTACCGCGGAAGGATGGATATGATATCCGTCGCAGATCAGTTCCGCCATGCACTGAGGATCGTCTGCCGCTGCGCCGATCAGCCCCGGCTCTCTGTGCGCCAGAGGGGGCATGGCGTTATAAAGGTGGGTCAGATGATGCGCGCCCAGCTCTATAGCCTTTGCGCAGCAGTCATAATCCGCAGAAGTATGTCCAAGAGAAATGCAGACTTCCTCATGGACCTCTTTAATAAACTCCATGGCGCCTTCTACATTTGGCGCCAGAGTCACCAGTTTCACCCTGTTTCCGGAAAGCCGGTTCAGTTCGCGGAAATATTCCGCATCCGGACGGCAGATCCACTCCTCTACATGAGCTCCCTTTTTCTTCGGGTCAAGGAACGGACCTTCCATATTGATGCCCCTTACCGCCGCCATATCCTCGGAAACGCCGGCTTCATTGATGCTGTTAAAGATCTTCTCAAGACGCTCTTTGGGAAGCGTCATGGACGTAGGACAATAAGAGGTGATCCCGCTGCGTTTTTCATACCGGAGGATTTCCTTCAGCCCTTCCGGATCGCCATCGGAAAAATCGTAGCCGTATGCTCCGTGACTGTGAATATCCACAAGCCCCGGAATCACCAGAAGCCCCTCTGCGTCTACTACCGTCTTATCTGTTATTTCCTCTTCCGACGCTTTCAGTTTATGATTTTCGATGTAAAGTGTTTCCTTACGGAAAGTTCCGTCCTCCTGGAAAACCGCTCCGTTCTTAATGATCATTTTTCTGCCCCCTTCGTTTTTATAGATATCTTTACTGCCGGATTTTTTATTCTTCGATCACAACATCGCCAGCTTCTTCTTCAGCCATATCTCCGCCGTCTGCGTCTACATAGTCGCCTGACGTATCTCCGTCAATTCCTGTATCGTAAGCTGCGTCCTCTGTGACAACGTCCTCGTTTTGAGCTGCATCGTCTCCGCTGCCGCTGCCTACTTTTTCATCAACTGTAGCGTTGTCCACAATAAATTTTTCCACTCTCAGAAGAGCCAGGGATTCATTTACCTCCTGCTGGCCGTAAATTTCTACGAGCTGATTAATATCCGTTACTCCGTATTCCTGGATAAGCTGTCCCTGAAGTTCCTGCGTCTCCTGATCCTCCAGGCTGAGATTTTCCTGATCCATGATTCCCTGAACGATCAGATTCTGTTCTACCTTTGCCTGTGCATAGCGGCTGCATTCCTCTTCATATTCCTCTTCGCTGATTCCCTGGGATTCCAGGAATTCATTCATGTCCATCCCGGCTTCCTGAATATACTGCTCGTTCAGATCTTTATAAGCCTGAGACGCCTTGTCAATGTCCTCCTGAGGATATTCCTTTACTTCGGAAGCATCCAGCACCATCGTCCACGCGCTGGCATAGAGATCCATCCTTGCCAGCTCGCTGGCATTTTCCTCAAGATCCGCTTTTACAGACTGACGGTATTCGTCAACGGTCTTTACATCGGAATTTTCCGCTACCCATTGGTCTGTAAGCTCCGGCGTTCTTGTGAATTTCTGAAGTGTGATCTCATAAACCGCTGTCTTTCCCGCCACAGAAGTATCATAATAATCTGCCGGGAAGTTTACCGTCACTTCCTTGGTGTCTCCTTTTTTCATGCCGATCACGCCGTTGTCAAAATCCGCCGCCATACCGCTGTCGCCCACTGTAAACTCATAATCCTCTGCCGAACCGCCTTCAAATTCCTGGCCGTCGATGGTGCCTGTATAATTCACTGTGGCAAGATCGCCCTGCTCTACCGTTCCGTCCGTGACTTCCGTACTGCTGTCCTGAAGACGGTATTCGATTTCCGCCTCCACATCCTCGTCGGAAACCGGCTGAACAATATTATCAAGCTCCAGCCCCTTATAATTTCCTATTGTAACATAGTCGGAAACATCGCTTACAGATACAAGCCTTACTTTCTCCGCCTCTTCTTTTTCTCCGGAATCGGTCTTTTCGTTTTCTGTACTGCTTGCCTCTGTTTCTCCTGCTGCCGGTTCTTCCGTCTGCGTCTTGCCGCTTTCCTTATCATTCCCGCAGGCTGCGGCGCCAAAGGCCATGCACATGATCAGCATAGCCAAAACTGTTTTTTTCTTCATGATTGACTCCCTTCTTTGCAGGCTTCTCCGTACAAGTTCTGCATTGCCGGAACCTGCCCTTTATATTTTCATTCTATATCTGTCCCTATCTTACGCCGGCCATGGAAAGCCTCCATGTTCCCCGTCTGCCGCTTATGGTACGTCTACATCTCCGGAACAGGTGTCGGCCTTGAAGTATCCCATACCTGCGACACGTCAAAAAGATCGCTCAGCATATCCGGATTGTAATACATCCGGTATCCATCCAGATTACGTCTTCCCTGACGGAAATACTGATCTGTGATCTGTACAAAATACTGGCTGGAATCTACATTGCAGTAGTAATCATAGCCTCTGCTCTTATAATAGGCAAACTTGTCATTGTCCATGGAGTATCCTTCCCAGCCTCCGATGTCCGCGCCGAAAGCAAAGATGATCATATCCGTCTTTCCAAGGATAGGCGCCACATAAGCCTCCCACTTTTCATTATCCGTCTTCAGATCCTGGGCGGAGCGGTCCGTGGCGTTCATATGTCCCCAGGTATGGCTGGCAAATTCCCAGCCGCTGGCTTTCATGGCATCCGCCACCTTTGTGGCTTCCTCCACTTCTTTCTCATAGTCAAAATCCGGATGGCTGTCCAGAAATGCCTTCTGGTCATCCTGCAGATTTTCCCCTGTTTTATAGGCAATATCTGTGCGGTATCCCAGTACGCCGTTATAGCCGGTCATTGCCAGGATTCCCTTTCTTCCGTGATACGAGAAATCCGGATGTTCGCGGATAAACTCGTCCAGGATGGGAACCAGATCATAGTTTCCTACGGAAACGCTGCCGTCGTCTTCTATATATTCCGCCTTGACCTGTCCGTTTTCATCCAGGACAAGCCTTGAGGCGAAACCGTCGCCGTCCATATAATGATAATAGCTTACGTCGTCCTGAGAAAGCACAAAGGGAATCTTTCCCTCCGGAACCATGATCTTCCCTCTGCTTACCGTTCCGTCCTCGCTGACAGTCGCCATATCGTGAGGGCTTACCAGAATGTATCCTTTCTCATACATGCTCTGGATGATTTTGTTAAACTCGTCCACAGTAGTCATCATCTGATTATAGCCGCCCTCGTCGGAGTCTCCGTCAAAAGCTTTTGACGTATCATAGATCAGCGTGTGAAAAAACACATGGGTGATCTTCTCAAGAGGATATTCCACAAGAGACTCACGGGCCACCTGGCACTTGGCCGCAAGATTCATGTAGTCCTGATTGGACTCAAAATCCTCCTGCCCTTTCAGGAGAACGATCGCCTCGTCATAATTGTACTGCTCATACATGATCTGGGCCTGTTCCAGAACTGACTGTCCGTCCCCGTCATTCTGTGTTTCCTCTTTATCTTCTTTTTTGTCCGCATCCTTTTCTTTCCCTGCGTCTTCTTTTTTGTCTGTGTCTTCTTCCTTCTCTGTGTCCTCTTTTTGCTCTGTATTTTCTTCTTTCTCTGCGTTGTCTTTTTGCTCTGTATTTTCTTCTTTCTCTGCGTCGTCTTTTTTCTCTGTATCCTCTTTTTTCTCTTCTTCCTTGGATACAGTATCTTCTTTATTGCCGCTCTCCTCCTGGGAAAGGCTCTCAGGCAGAGACTCTACTTCCGTTTTCTGTCCTCTGTTCTTCGGATTTCTCCCCGAAAATGGAAGCAGACTGCCCGCGGCCAGTACTGCGGCTGTGCATAATATCAGAGCCAGTACAGCAGCTCTTTTTCTCATATTTATGTTCCCCTTTCTTCCATTTCTTCTGTTCCTTCCCTCAAAAACAGGTTTCTGTTACTTTCACGCATTAACGCAAAAAGGTGTTTTCTATGAAAGAATAACCCGCCGGATACAGTCCATCCGGCGGATGTCAGATCAGATTTTTATTCCATAGGCGGCACAGGCGTCGGTCTGGCCGGATCAAAAACTTCTTTTGCGTCAAACAGATCCTCCAGAAGTTCCGGATTGTAGTACATCCGGTATCCGTCCAGATTACGTCTTCCCTGACGGAAATATCTGTCGCGTATCTGAACAAAATACTGGCTGGAATCCACGTTGCAGTAGTAATTATATCCCACACTCTTCAGATATTCAAACTTGTCGCCTGAATAGTCTTCCTGGGCCGTCAGATCTGTTCCAAAGGCAAAGATAATGATATCCGTTCCCCCGATCAAAGGGTCCACATTGTCCTTAAACTTCTGTGTGTCCGTCTGAAGATGATCCAGGCCGATCTGCCCTATATTCTGATGCCCCCAGGTATGGCTGGCAAAAAGCCATCCCTCCGCCTTCATTGCCTCCGCAACTTTTTTCGCGCCTTCCCGTTCTTTTTCCAGGTCAAAGTCCGGGTGGCTGTCCAGCCATTCCACCTTGTCCGCGTCCAGATCGTCCGGTCTTGTCTCATAGCTGATATCCGTCCGGTATCCAAGGATTCCGTTGTAGCCTGTCAGGGCCACGATCCCTTTTGCTCCTCTGTAGGAGAAATCAGGATGCTGTTCCACGAAACGGTCGATCAGAGGGACCATATCGTAGTCGCCTACCGAAACCGTTCCGTCGTCTTCAATATACTCGTTGCGGATCTTGCCTTCGTCGTCCACGATCAGCTTTGACGCATAGCCGTCTCCGTCCATATAGTGATAATAACATACGTCGTCCTGGGAGAGCACAAAGGGGATCTTCCCAGGGGGAAGC
>DWVA01000217.1 GCA_019120475.1 Candidatus Blautia intestinipullorum
GAAAGTGGCGGCTATTCCGAACATCAGCGCCGTTTTCCACAGTTTTCCTCTAAGATAAAGCCAGAATCCCAGAACAATGAAAAATACGGTAAAAATATCGTACTGGCTGAAGATAAACTGGCTGAACACCCCCATGGGGAAGATCAGAAAAGCGAATTTGCACAGCAGGGATTTTTTTTCTCCGAATCCCATTTCTTTTCCGATCCGGTACATAAGCTGGGCTGTAGCAAAATACAGGATCACCGGAAGCAGCTTATACCACATAATATTTACAAAGCTGTTGGTAAGGATCTGCTCCGGCACATGACCTGTAAGGTACAAAGGAAGATTCCATATCGCATAGGCGATAAAGGTGCTGGGAAGATAATTTGCCCAGTATCCTCCGGACTGCTCATAGCTTGCCTGGTAAAAATCAGTAAAATGCTCATACATCAGAAAAGAACGGTTCCCCGTAAGCTTTACGTCTGAATGGGCGCAGGTGATAAATAAAAAGGCAAGGATCAGAATGGAAAGGATCCAGTCCAGACGGCACAGCTCGTTTCCGCTGAAGAATTTCATTCCTCTCCACTCTGTCCTTAGTCCCGCAAAAAAACCGGGAGATTTTGTCATTGTTTTCTTCTTCATTTTTCCGGCCCCTCCTCCTTTGGCAGAACGCCGGAGACTGCCCTGCCCTGTCTGTCATAGACTCTGGCAGCCTTCATATCCTCCAGAAGCTTCTGCACATCCGCTTCGATATCTTCTTCATCTTCAAAATTCAGCCGTTCCTCTTCCACTACAAGAGGCCTGTCCAGCACTCTTGTATTGATGCTCAGCACATACTCCCCAAGGAAACCGATGAAGAAAAGCTGCAGCGCTCCCAGGAAAAACACACCGATCACCATGGGAGCAACCCCGGCTGAAAAACGGTCCCAGTACATCAGCTTCAGTACCAGATATACAAGACCTGCCAGAAAGCTTAAGCCGCCGATTATAAAGCCCGCAAAGGTCGCCAGCCTCATCACTACCTTGGAGTAGGAAGTAATGCCGATCATGGCGTAGTCATAGAGGCTGTAAAAATTATTTTTGCTCTTTCCCGCCCTGCGTTTCGGCTGGGTGTAAGGCACTGCTTTATAGTCAAATCCCAGTTCCGCGATGATCCCTCTCAGATACGGCATAGAATCATGGAGATCTCTTACCACATCCACGAATTTCTTATCGTAGAGTCCAAATCCTGTAAACTGCTCGATATGGTCGATATCCGTGATCTTCCGGATCATCTTGTAGTACATGCCTCTGAGCCAGTACATCCGCTTCTTTTCCTGGCTGGCATTTTTTACCCCGATCACGATTTTGTGGCCTTTTTCCCATTCCTTTACAAAAATGGGAATCATCTCCACCGGATCCTGGAAATCCGCGCACATGCGCACCACGCAGTCTCCGTACGCCTGCTTCATTCCGTAGACCGGGGAACGGGCCTGCCCGAAATTTCTTGCGTTAAAGATCGCCTTGATCCTTTTGTTTTCTCCGCAGAGCCCCCGAAGCAGAGCCTGGGTGTTGTCCTTGGAGTGATTGTCAATAAACAGGATCTCGTAGTCGTAATTGCCGAGATCCCTCTCCATCACCTCTACAATGGCCTTTGCCAGAGGAACCACGTTGGCTTCCTCGTTGTAGGTGGGAATCACCACTGAAATCTTCTTTTTCATCTTCTTATCATTCTCTTTCTTTATCTTTCCTTTTGCGTCAGGGCCTTTCCGCTCTGCCCTGTTTCCTGTGCCTTCAGCCACGCGATCGTCTCCCTGATTCCACGCTCAAAGGTATACTTTGGCACAAATCCCGTATCTTCTGTAAGGCTTTCCGTATCCGCACAGAGGTTCATAACGGCTCCAGGAGGGTAAGGCTTCGCCCCGATCCCAGGCTCCTTTGCATTCGTAAGCCGGGCCATTTCCTCAATATATTCCTTCAGCGGCCTTGCCTGGCCGCTTCCCACACAGTAAACCGCGCCGTTCCGTCCTTTTTCACCGATCAGGTAATAGGCCCGTCCGGCGTCTTTGCTGTAAAGATAATCCCATTTCTGCATGGCCGGGGTAAATTCCGTAGGCTCCCCGGCAAGCATCCTGCGAAGGCCGGAAGCGATCATTGTTGTTTCTTTCTCATAGATTCCATAAACGCTGAAGATCCTGGGCCAGATACATTCCATTCCCAGTTCCCTGCAGAACATCCGGGCAAGCTGTCCCGCCGCCAGCTTGCTGGCGCCGTAGGGAGTGGTGGGATTCACCGGACTGTCCGGAGATATTTTATCCACATCCATGGGGCCGTATTCCGCCTGGGAGCCTGCTCCGATAAAGCGCCCGCATCCAAGAGCTTCCGCCGCCCGCACCGCCTGAAGGGTGTAAAAAATATTCCGGCTCTGAAGCTCTGTGCTTTTGTTCCGGCTTTCTCCCGTATTTCCCCATGCAATATGATAAAAAGTATCGCATTTTTCCGGAATCTTCTCCGGCAGACAGTGCAGATTCTCAAGGTCACAGTCCACCAGATGAAGTTTCGGACAGGAAGGCAGACGGCTCTGCTTTCCGGAAGACGCCCGGACAACTGCGTATACTTCTGTGTCATGTTTCATACATTCTTCAATAAGAGCCCCGCCGATCATACTGGTGGCTCCTGTAACAACGATACGTTTCATTTCTTTTCCTCGGATTTTAAATTTTTCATTTATACCCGGCTCTCTCACGGCTTAAGTTTTTCTCCGCTGCGGCAGAGATTCACCTTCCGCTCCGGGAGATCCGCATATTCTCTTCCATTTCCTCCTGAGAAAGGAAGGGATACATATCCTCCAGAGGAGCGGACACCATCCTGCCGTCAGGAAGCTTTTTTGAAGAAGTCTTCGGTTCTGTTTTCTGGTATTTTGTCACAAACACCTGGCAGATAAAAGCTCCCTCCTGCTTTAAAACTTCCTGGATCGTTTCCGTCAGCTCCTCCGCGCTGTGGATCTCCCGGTAGGGAAATCCGTAAGCAGGAGCCAGCTTTCCCAGGTCCGGAAAGCTCAGGTCACCGCTCTCCTCACCCACTCCCACCAGCGGTTCGCCGAAATAACTCTGCTGTGTCTGGCGGATAGAGTGATATCCCTGGTTATTTATAACAAAAAGTTTTACTGGTAGTCTATTCTGCCGGATAGTCTGAAGCTCCTGAATATTCATCTGAAGGCTACCCTCTCCGGTGACGCAGACTACCGGCTTTTTCCCGGAGGCAATGCACACACCTTCCGCTCCCGGAAGACAGAAGCCCATAGCTGCCGTGTTGGGATTTGTGATAAAACGCTGGCCTTTTTTTACCCGGAAAGCCTGGCTTCCCGCCACCCGGGAGGTTCCTACGCTGACAAGAAGATTCTGGTTTTCCTCCATTGCCTTTGAAAGCTCTTCATAAAAGGCATAAATATTGGTGCAGCCCTCTTCTATTGTCTCATAATGCTTCGCCGTCACCACCGGATATTTTTCTTTCCAGAGACGGCACTGTTCTCTCCATTTTTCTCCCCGGAACAAAGGATGCTCCCGGTCCGCGCCTCTCTCTCCGGCAGCTTTCAAAAGACCGCGGATAAGCTCTCCCGCATCTCCGCATACCGGAAGACTTACGTGAAGGCTGGGCTTTTTCAGCTCGTTTTCATCGATATCATTTAAGATCGTATAGCTTTCTCTGGCCCAGTCCTGAAACTGGAAGCCTGTCTGGGCGAATCCCTGTCTGTTTCCGATAGACAATAAAAGATCACTGTTCTGAAGGGCAAAGTTTCCCGGCCTAGTTCCGGTGCTGCCGCTTCGTCCCACAAAATAGGGATGATCCGATTCTATGGCGTCTACGCTGCTCATCCCTGTGATCACAGGAACGCCCAACACCTCTGCCAGACGGTGAAAATCTTCTGCCGCGCCGGCAAGCCGGACGCCGTTTCCAGGAAAAAGCACCGGACGGCTGCTCTCCACGATCTTATCCAGGATTTTTTTGATCGTCTCTTCCGGGATCTTCCGGGGCTTCTGTTCCGGATTTTCCGCCGGATCATATCCTTTCAGCTCTTCCGTTTCTATAATGGCTCCCTGCACGTCCAGCGGAATATCCAGCCATACCGGACCGGGTCTTCCATTTGACGCCAGGTAAAGGGCTTTTTCCAGATGATAACGGATTTCCTCCGGACGGATCACCATTACGGCATATTTTGTCAAAGGCGTGATCACCGGAACGATATCGCATTCCTGAACTCCCATACTGCGCAGAGGAAGTCCGGAAGCCGGAACTGTAGTAGCGTATCTTGCCTGTCCGGAAAAAACGATCATCGGGATGGAGTCCATCCAGCCGCCAAGAACGCCGGTAATGGCGTTTGTAGCTCCCGGTCCGGTGGTAACGCAGACTGCCGCCATATGATTGTCCACTCTGGCGTAAGCCTCTGCGGCCATGGCGCATGCCTGTTCATGATGCTGATAGGTGCAGTGAAGTCCGGGATGATGGCCGAAGGCGTCGTTCATGTGCATGGCTCCTCCTCCGGTAACGGTAAACACGTCCCGGATCCCCCATTTTACTATATAATCCGCAATATAATCTGATACTTTCTGTTTCATTTTCTTTTCCCTGTCCTTTGCCGCTCTATTGATAATCCGGGCATTTCTGCTCGCATACCATCCGTTTTCCAGAAGCTTCGATGGGGATTTCGTCCACATAGGTGACGTCGATCTGCGCTTCTTCCCCAAGATACTTCCGGTAGGAAGCCACCACCGCCGCCTCGTCCACTCTGGCGCGGTCGGCGTTCAGAAGAAGCTCATACCTTTTCTTCTCCCACTGGATGCATTTCGCCTGATGGACAACACCCTCCAGATTGATAAGCACGTTCATAAACACATGGATGGACAAAGGTTCTCCCTTGCAGTTGTACATCATAGAACCTCTGCGGCCGTAGATTTCCGTAAAATATCCGTGTATCCTTCCCTTTTCGTCTATGATCTCCTGATAAATCCCCGTATCCCCGGTATCATAGCGGATCATAGGAAAGGCTTTATTGTAAAAATCCGTCACTACAATGCGTCCCAGTTCTCCCGGCTTTACAGGATCGTCGGAATCCAGACGCAGCATTTCAATATAAAAATTATAAAGATCTACCGTATATCTGTCCTCTTCCCCTACCTGGCAGGCAAGAAAACCGTTTTCATTATTTCCATAGGAGCGCACCGGCGAAAATCCGAAGATCTCTTTTACCAGATCGTAGGTGGGCTGGGGAAGGGCTTCTCCCATGGCAAAGACCATCTCCACATCCCATTTTGTGATATCCACGTTTTTCCTTTTCAGATAATTTGCCAGCACGATCAGGGCGCTGGAATAGATCACAAGAACCTGTATTTTTTCCCGGCGGATCTTCTCGCAGATGGCCGCAAGAGCCTCGTCCCCCATGTTGGAAATGTCGATCATGATCAGATTGTTCTTAAAGGATTTCCACTTGGAGATCACGTTTTTTCCGGGAATCCAGACACGGAACTCTCCTCTTTTCATTCCCATGCGGAAGCCGTTCAGCTCCATAAAAGAAATAAAGTTCATGTTGACACGGTTCATTTTGTCGCCGTCACAGAGTACTGTAAAAGGCGCCCCTGTAGATCCGCTGGTGCTTAAGCGGAACAGACTGTCCTTTTTTTCCTGAAACGTATCGCAGAGGATCCTGTCCTTATTCTGGTTATATTCCATCTTCGTCATAACAGGATATCTGGTGATATCCTCCACGCCTTTCAGCTCCCGGTAATATTCCGAGTGCTTTCCCGCATAATCCAGAAGAGCGCCGATACGGCGGTCTACATATTCCTTTGTCACGCCCTCTACGATCTCGCGTTTATTCACTTTTTTTATTTTATCCAGCTTTCCGCCCTGGAGCATATCCAGAGTTACAAAAGCCGTCCTTCTTAAAATTTCGCCTGCCTGCATATTTCCTTCCCTTCTGTTCTATACTTTCCCTTTTGTTTCACAAACAAAATATCTCTTTTCTATCCTAACCTGCCATCCGGTGTCCTCCCGCCAGTTTCTCAACTATGCTCTTCCGTTCCCGTGTTTTCGCATTTCTGTCTCCCGGACTTCCAGACGCCCAGCAGGATCACCGCCGCCACCCGGACTGCGTTTGCGATCAGCACCGCGTATGCAAATCCCATAATACCGCTGTTATTTGTGAAAATCAATACAAGGGCTGTGATCAGGGCCAAATGCAGGATCTGAAGGATAAGCTGCCATTTTTCCTCTGTAAAAGTCAGCGCCACAATAAAAAGATACGCGGACAAAACGCCGAGGATCTGGCTGAGGTTTACAACTGTCATCATAGGCTTTACCGATTCAAAAAGATCACGGTAAAACAGCCATACAAAAAGGGGCGTCCCGATCTGGGATCCGATAAAGAACACAAAGCTCACACCCAGTCCGATTCCTGTAAACATCAGGAACTGTTTTCTTCCCATTCTCTCCTGCCGCCTTGTCAGATAGGAAATAATGATGGTATTGACAGGAGCCACCAGAAGAACAAGTGTCTTTCCGATCAATGAGGCGACATAATACTGCGTTACCGCCATATGCCCGATCAGGTGCTCCAGCGCAAGACGGTCGATATTCAGGGTCAGATTGGTGATAAGATAAGAGAATACAAGAAATCCTCCGCGCTGCAGCGCCTTCCCAAACCACCGGCTTTTCCGAAAGAAACTGCGGAAAACCGTTCCTGTAGCCGCCAGATAGATCAACGAAGCCGCCTCTCCTGTCAGAAATACAAGGAACCAGTTTTTTGTAAGGAAATACAGCCCGAATCCTGCCACATATCCGGCGGTGAGAACAGCATAATAGCAGAAATACTTCCTATAGTTCAGATTCAGACGGTATTCCACATCTCCGTAATACCGGAAGATCGTTGTCATCAGCAGCAGGATCGTCCAAAAGACTACCATTCCTGAAGTCATGGACTCTTTTGCCACTGCGAGAGAAACCAGGGTCCCGATCCCGCCGAAGCCAAGAAGAAGAATGTTGTAATCCCCGTTTGTCACCTGAAAATCTCTGCGCACAACAAGACGGCTGGTGTTCAGCGCCTGTCCCACAGAAGGACAGAGAATCGCCACCAGCCCCATAAGATACAGTAGCTCCCCAAGCTGGCCGCTTCCCATGAACCGGTTCAGCAGAGGATAGATCAGAATCTGCAGAACTCCGTTCATAAGAAGGGCGCCGCCTATGGTGTAAGCTGTATTTGATACAATTCTTTTCTGTTTCTCTTTTGAAGCCAAAGAGCTTCCTCCTTCTGTCTTTGTTCCGGTTTATTCTGTCTGTGCAGTCTGTTCCTTTCGAGGTTCCGCTTTCTTTGCAGCATATTTCCCGCAGCGGTTCTCAAAGGATTTCCGTTTTCCTGAATTCAGAACAGGAATCTCCTCCACATACTCCACTGTGATCTCTGCATCTTCGCCGAAATAAGGCTGTATGAAATCAAGAATGGCTTTCTCGTCGATCTCTTCCTGGTCTCCGTTCAGCCAGAGCGTATATTTTTTCACATCTTCCTGGATAAAGCGGTACTGATCGATCCCTTTCGCCATGGAAAGACCGTTGAGCAGGACAAAAGGCGACACGATCCTTCCCTTTGTGTCATAGATCATGTCTCCCCGGCGTCCGTACAGCTCTTTCAGATACAGTTTGAATCTTCCGTTTTTCTCCTTCTGTTCCGCCACAGCCAGATCGCCGTTGTCGTAACGGATCAGAGGGATCGCGTAGTTGTAAAGATCCGTAATGACGATCCTTCCCAGCTCTCCCGGCTCCGCCGGCTCGTCGCTGTCCAGCTTCAAAATCTCATAGTAATAGCTTTCCGAATCGATATAGTAGCTTTCGTCCTCTTCCCTCTGAAGGCCCATGATGCCGTTTTCCTCATTGGAATACCAGGAGCGCACTGTACAGCGGAACTGTTTCTCCAGCTTTCTCCTGACCTCGCTGGGCATACTTTCCGAAATCGGAAGAATGGATCTTACACAGAAATCCTTTGTGTCGATCTGGTATTTTTCAATATAACGGCTGATCTCTCCCAGAGCGGCGGAATAGCCGATGAGACATTTTACTTTTTTCTTTTTTATAATGGATACCATTTCGCCCAGAGCCTCATCGTCCAGGTTGGAGCAGTCCATCATGATCAGATTTTCCGCTATCCTGGCAAGACGGCTCTTTTTTGCGTGGTCGCCCACCCACATCCGGATAAAAGCGTCCTTCATGCCGATATAATAGCCGCCTGCCGCTCCCAGAAAAATACTGGCCGCTGTGTTGTGAAGAATTTTATTTTTATTCTGGATCATGGCAAAGGGCGTTCCTGTGGAACCGCTGGTATACATGACGCGGTTGTCCGAAGCGTTTTTGTACACACTGGACTGGCATTCCTCGTAATGACTTCGGTAGGCGTCCTTATTCATCACAGGCATTTTCTCCAGCGGGGTGTCTTCCGGAAAATCTTTATAAAATTCTGTGGTCCTCACTGCATGGGCGATCAGCTTCCTGATCTTTTCCTCTGTTTTTGCCACAGAGGTTCCTCTTTTATAACTTTCCCGGATCTCCTGATAATATTTGCGCACTTTTCCGCCCTTCAGACGATCAACCGCCCAAAAGCCATACCAGCGCAGCTTTTCATCCAACACCATTTCTTTTCCTCCGTTATCTCCTTCCGGCTTCCCGGATCACTTTTGCCATATAATCGATCTTTTCGTCCGTCATTCCCGGGTATACGCCTACCCAGAAGGTGTCTCTCATGATACGGTCCGTATTTTCCAGCGTTCCGACGATACGGTAGCCTTTGCCGGACGCCCGCATCTGGTCGAAGCAGGGATGCTTTGTAAGATTTCCGGCAAAAAGCATTCTTGTCTGGATACCTTTGCTCTCGATATAGGGAACAATCTCATTTCTGTCCGCACCTTCACGGCAGGTCAGAAGGAAGCCGAACCAGCTTGGATCAGAACCGGGACATGGCTCCGGAAGGATAAATCTGTCCTCCATTCCTTCAAGGGCGTTTCTCAGCCGGGCGAAATTATGCCTCCTGCGCTGTACAAAGCCGGGGAATTTCTCAAGCTGGGCGCAGCCTACGGCAGCCTGCATATCCGTTGCCTTGAGATTATATCCGAAATGAGAATAAACATATTTATGATCGTAGCCCAAAGGCAGTTCTCCATACTGCCTGTCAAAACGGTGGCCGCAGAGATTGTCCTTTCCTGACGGACAGATGCAGTCCCGTCCCCAGTCGCGGAAGGAACGGACGATCCGGTGGAGCAGGGGATTATCCGTATAAACGGCTCCGCCCTCGCCCATAGTCATATGGTGCGGCGGATAAAAGCTGGAAGTTCCGATATCGCCGATCGTTCCGGTAAGTTTTTTCTCTCCGTCGATTTCATACTGAGAGCCCAGAGCGTCGCAGTTGTCCTCGATCAGCCAGAGCCCATGTTTTCTGCAGAAATCTCTCACGGCCTTCAGATCAAAGGGATTTCCCAGCGTATGGGCGATCATCACAGCCTTTGTCTTTGGGGAAAGCGCTTCTTCCAGGCGGGTTACATCAATATTGTACTGAGGGATCGTCACATCCACAAAAACAGGAACCGCTCCGTACTGGATCACCGGAGCCACTGTTGTGGGGAAGCCTGCCGCCACTGTGATCACCTCGTCTCCCGGCAGCACCTGGCGTTCCTTCAGAAGGGGAGAGGTCAGCGCCATAAACGCCAGAAGGTTGGCTGAGGAACCGGAATTTACCAGGGAACAGAAACGGATTCCCAGGTATTCCGCAAATTTTTTCTCAAACTGGTCCGCGTATCTTCCCGCTGTCAGCCAGAATTCCAGGGCGGAATCCACCAGGTTCATCATCTCCTGGGAATCGTATACTCTGGAGGCATAGGGAATACGGTCCCCCTCCTCAAAAGGTTTCTGCTGATTGTGATATTTTTTGCAGTAGCCGTCCACCATTTCCAGGATCTGGGCTTTTGCCTGCTGTTCTGTCATATTATCAAACATAAAAGTTCTCCTTTGTTCTTTCATCTTCTAAAGTCATAAACGGATACATCATTTTATCATTTTATCATTTCCCCATTTCCATAAACTCCTGGATCTGGCGGTCCATCACCAGATTGACGTTCTCTCCGGCCTGCCATGCTTTCGTCCATTCCACCGTTTTTTCAACGGCCTCCCGGATTCCCCACACAGGCTTCCAGCCGAAGACCTGTCTTAAACGGGAGCAGTCCAGCTTCAGAAAGTTTGCCTCGTGGGGGCCGCCTGCGAAATGGTTTTCCCAGGTCTGTCCTTCGCCCCATGAGCGGCAGAAAAGCTCCACCAGTTCTCCGGTTGTCACGCAGTCCTCATCTCCCGGTCCCACGTTATAATATCCGGCAAATTTACCATCCTCATATTGCGCGGCGGCGATCATCAGATAGGCATACAGCGGCTCCAGCACATGCTGAAAGGGTCTGACGGAATGAGGATTCCGGACAGGAACAGGTTTTCCCTCCAGAACAGCGCGGATACAGTCGGGAATGATCCTGTCCGCGGCAAAGTCCCCTCCTCCGATGACATTGCCTGCTCTCGCCGTGGAAACAGCCGTCCTGCCGTCTGCAAAGAAGGAGTTTTTATAACTGTGGGTCACCAGCTCGGAACAGGACTTGCTGTTGGAATAAGGATCGAATCCGTCCAGGGGGTCTGTTTCCCTGTATCCCCACTCCCATTCCCGGTTCTGATAAACCTTATCTGTAGTCACATTCAAAAAAGATTTCACAGAATCCGTAAGGCGGACGCATTCCAACACGTTTACCGTTCCCATTACATTCGTCTCATAGGTATATACCGGGCTTTTGTAGGATTCCCGTACAATAGGCTGGGCGGCCAGATGAAGAACGATCTCCGGCTCTGTCTCCGCAAAGACAGCTTTCAGCTTCTCCAGATCCCGGATATCGCCGGTCACAGAGCGTATCTGGCTTCCCATATCCGCAAGGGAAAAAAGCGATGGCTCCGTAGGCGGCTCCAAAGCGTATCCAGTCACCTGCGCCCCTGCTCCCAGAAGCAGACGGCAGAGCCATGTGCCCTTAAAACCTGTATGTCCTGTCACCAGAACCTTTTTTCCTTTATAAAATGTGAGATCAAATTTGTCCATATATTTTCTATTCTCCTGTCATAGAACACAGCTCCTGCCTTTATATACAGATATTCCCCATGTTCTCATAATTATAAACATTATACTCTCCTTTACGCCGGCAGGCAAGAAAAAGCCGGCAGCTCCGGGAAATTTCCGTGCTGCCGGCAGTTTTTCGCGTTATTCCTGATATATATAGAGAAACAAAACAAACTTTCCGTCTTCCGTTTCTATTTTCCATGCTTACGGATCAGATTGGTTATTATGTGATAGATGATGCCGATTACTCTGCTCTCTCCCAGGGGATTACGCCTTACTGGAGCGGCAGTCTGGTATTCTTTAACGTGGACGGAAAAGACAGCTATCCTTTTGCCAGCCGCCTGTACCATATGCTCATTGATTCCTTTGACAAAGACTGTCTGACTTCTGTTTATTATAACCGTATCAAAGAACTGTCTGATTGCACAGAGAACGCAGGTTCCGGCACCGGAGATTCTCCGGAGTTTTTAAAAAACAATATATCCGGCCTCAGTCCGGACGCTGCTGATTTCCGCCTTTACTGGGCTTATATGCCGAAATTCCGCATCCTGTCCGCCAATGACTTTATGCAGACGTTCTCGGTCTTTCTCATGACTTTTCTTTTTATCTGTATCATCTGTCTTACCGCCGCTATGGTGATCGCCTATACGCGGTGCCAGACCATCGCCATTAACAACCGCTATGTTTTTGACGATCTGAAGCGCCTGGGCGCATCACCTGCTTTTCTCAGGAAAGAGGTGCGGCTGCAGTGCGGAAATGTGTTTAAAATACCCGTCATTACAGGCATGAGCGCCATGTCCCTGCTATATGGAATGATACTTTTCGCCAACGACGGCAGGTTCAGCAGATCCGAAATACTTGGATTTCTTTTATGCATGGCTGTTATAGCGGTGATCGCCGCTTTATTCTTCGGCATTTACGTCCATACGCTGCGGATTGTCTGTATGGAATTAGAAATCCCGGAGTCAAGGACGGGTTGATGGATATGTGCCGAGTTCCTCAGCAGCTTTTTGTAAATCTTATTTAAAACAGCAGGTGCGTCTAAACGCGTACCTGCTGTTTTTCGTATTCTATCTATTTTACAAATATTTCATTTCTTTTTTCTGTTTCTCTCTGTCTTTTGAAAGTTTCAAAGCCAGACTGCGCACTCTGTCAAATGATTCCAGTTCACTTTTTGCCAAAACATAGATCATTTCTGAAAGGTCTCCCCGTTTGTCATATCTTCTGAACGCTTCTCTGTACTTTCCAGTGGGCGGGATTGAGACAGGAAGGAAACCGTTATTGATCAACTGCTGATTTACGATCATCCTCCCGGTTCTGCCATTTCCATCTGAAAAAGGGTGGATCCGTTCAAACCGGACATGACTGGCTGCTATCTTTTCAAAAACCCCTTTCACAGTCCCCACCTCTATATTTGTCTCCCTGATCCAGTTTTTCATAAGCGCCGGAATATCCTGAGGATCCGGTGGGTAGTATACGGACTCTGCCAGATTTCCAATGTAAACAGCAATCTCCCGATACTCTCCCTGCATATGCCGGATATAACCGTTCGCTTTCTTGATCCACTCTTCATCAATAGCTGTCTTTGCAAATGGAAGAAGCATTTTCCGGATTGCATAGTAGGCATTTTTAGCATCCGTATATTCGGAATATGTATGGTTTGATCTTACTTCGTCGTAATCGAGCACTGCAATCGTTTCTTCTAATGACAGGGTATTCCCCTCAATGGCGTTTGTACTCCAAGAAAACCGTTTGGCAAAGTCCTCTGCAAAAGGCTGACTGATCAGTGGATTTTCCATATATTGAAAAATTTTTTCTTTTTCTGTTTCAATCTGTAAAATCCTATTCTCATTGTCAGATAATGGCATGGTATCTGCCTCCTACTTCACAAATACATATCTGCTGCCGTCAGAGAGTTTTCCACAATAGCTCAGGCCAAGGCCCTGAAAATCCCGGAGTTTTTCCACATCTTCCACCTGATTCTCAGCCATAAACCGGACCATCTCTCCCCGGGCCATTTTCGCAAAAGTACCTTTCTGCTTTACTTTTCCCTCTGTCAGCTCCCCGAATTCCACTGTAATAAAACGATCCTCCGGGGACAAATATTTTTCCACGGCTTTTGAGTACTCTTTTGAGGCAAGATTGACGATAGTTCTGTCTCCGTCTTTTGTCAGCTCCTGATACAGGCTGTCTCCCCAGAAATCATACAGATCCTTTCTGCCGTTTACAGAAAACTTTGCCTGCATTTCCAGGCGGTAAGGCGTCACTCCGTCAAAAGGCTTCAGGACGCCGTAAAAACCGGACAGTATCCTCAGATGTTCTTCTATGTACTGCAAAGCGGTTTCTGAAAATACTGCCGGAGCCATATGCTGGTACTGCAGTCCCTCATAGGAAAGGACAGCAGGCGTCAGCCCCCGTTCCAGATCCATGGACTGAAAACGTCTGTAATTCAACTGTGCAAGCTTGTCGTTACATTTCCATACCGCCTTTGCCTCCGCCTGGGAAAGCTCCCGCACCGCCTGCATCAGTACCCTTGTTTTATCCAGAAATACAGGGATCCCCGGCGCTGCGGGGAAATCTGTATCCGTATTCATTTTTTTCGCAGGAGAAATTATGATCTTCATACTTCTCCCTCTGAAAGCTCCGCCAGCATCTGCGCCGGATTATCCGCGGCTTTTACTTTGCCGAAGGCTTTTACGATCACACCCTCTTCGTTGATCAGGTAGGTGGTGCGCACAACGCCCATGGTCTTTTTGCCGTACATATTCTTTTCCTTCCAGACGTCGTATGCCTGGATACAGTTCAGCTCCGTATCGGATAAAAGCGTAAAGGGCAGACTGTACTTTTCCTCAAATTTTTTATGAGAGGCTACGCTGTCCTTACTGACCCCCAGCACCACCGCACCTTTTTCCATAAACTGAGGATACAGTTCCCCAAAGCCGCATGCCTGCTTTGTGCAGCCCGGAGTATTGTCTCTGGGATAAAAATACAGGATCACCTTTTTCCCTCTGTACTCTTCCAGTGTGTGAATTATTCCGTTTTGATCCGGCAGTTCAAAAGCCGGCGCCTTTGTTCCCACTTCCAGCATAATCTTCATTCTCCTTTCAAACTCTGCTTGTTTT
>DWVA01000218.1 GCA_019120475.1 Candidatus Blautia intestinipullorum
CCATCTCTGTATATATCGTTCTTCGATCCGTACTGATGCCATATTCCTGATCCAGAATCGTGCATAATTCCGATGCGTTCAGCATGTGCGTATCATCGGTACGATCCAGAAGGATTTCCATCAGGCGTAGGGTACGGAGCTTCTGATCAAATGAAGCCATGGTATGTCACCTCAAAACCATTTTTATCATGAATAAGGGCAAATGTTTTATCAGACTTTAAGATTGTCTGATAAAACAATAATTCATCCTTCATATTTCCAACCATGCTCATCATGGTATATCATTTGTTTTGTCATACCACCATCTATGCAAATATTCTCTCCAGTAATGAATCCTGCCTTATCGGAGCACAAGAACAAAATCATATTTGTAATGTCTGTTGGATTACCTACTCTTCCTACAAGCTGTTGGACAGCGTCCGGACCTTCATAGACTATGTCACCGGTTTCAATCCATCCAGGAGAAATGGAATTTACTCTGACTTTCCCGGCAAGGCTTACCGCAAGTGCATGCGTTAATGCTGCTATTCCACCTTTCGCCGCGGTGTAACTTTCTGTCTGTGGCTGGCTCATTCTATCCCTGGAAGATGACATATTAATAATACAAGCTCCATCTGCAAAATGCTCATAAAAAAGCTTTGACAAATAGAACGGTGCTGTCACTCCCACTGCCATAGCGTATTCAAACTCTTCATAGGAACACTGCTCTATTCCGCGCATAATAGGCAATGCATTATTAATCAGATAATCTACTTGTCCATGCTTATCTATGACATACCCGGCAAATGATTCAAGCGTTTTCTTCTTACTGATATCGCCAACATAGTGCTCTCCATCAACAATATCGATTACTTCTACAATCGCCCCTTCCGCTTCAAAGGCTTCTTTTGTAGCTTTTCCGATACCATGCGCTCCTCCTGTAATAACGACTATCTTATCTTTATACAACATATTTCACCTGCTTTATTCTTTATTTCTTTGAATTTCTCATCGGGTCCTCACAATATTATCGTTTTTCTTCATATCTCCTGCGATAATAATCCATTGCACGATATTCTATCACATCTTTCATCTGCTCCCCAAAAGCAGGCTGAAGAATAACATCTGCCAAATCCTCCTTAAGTGCCAATGCCGTTCCTTCTTTCTTTACAAAGAAACCTTTTCCTGACTCTTGTAGAAAATGTACGGGCATCTGAAGTATCTTTTTAATATGCTCCTTATCTGAAATACTACAGTACTTTTCGTAAGTAATACCTCTATCTAAATCCTTCCAATTGGTGCCTGTAGAAAAGAATTCTTTCCAGCTATCCAACAATTCTTCCTCAGAAACCTGGCTACGAATATTTCCGTGATTATAAAATGCCATCAAAACAGGCATCTTATATACCTTTGACATATTTGTATTTTCAATTAGATTGATAAACTCTCTTCCAATTCCACTATAAAGAAGATTCTCCTCTTCTGTAAGTTCTCCCAATTCATTCCGGAAATCCAGATACCTCTTAAAAGGATTATCCTTCGAATGAGCAATCGCCACACGATAAATATCATCATCCATATATGTAAACAAATCCATTCTGGATGGAATTCTCCCAAGGAATTCCTTTATGCGATAGTACTCATTTCTAATCTGATCTCTTACCTTTAGATGTTTTTTATCCATCTCCGAAAAAAGATCGATCAGTTTCATATCAAAATCAATCAAACAATCATCTGGGAACGCAGATCGATCCGCCGGATTATAGTATTCATTTTTTCCCAGTGTTCTGCCTGTCAGTAAGAATCTCACACGCCCTGCCTTTTCGTAGTTGCCGATAAAATCCAGTACGTTAAGGTATTCCTTTCCTTTGCTGCGTCGAAGTCCACGACCAAGCTGTTGTAAAAACACAATCGGAGATTCCGTGGGCCGTAAAAACATAACCATGTCTACCGATGTAATATCTACTCCTTCGTTAAACATATCCACAGAGAAAATCACTCTGATTTCTCCACTTTTTAGTTTTTCAATCGCTTTTCCTCTTTCTTCGGAATATGTCCCATTTGCATTACTGTAAACAGCTACGGAAGGAATCCCTCTTTCACAGAATTCCTTTGCCATTTCCTCCGCATGTGCTCTGGAGCAACAAAATCCCAGAGCTTTTTTCGATCCATATTTGCAATAATACTTGTATATCAAGTCGTGACGATGTACATTTCCTATATATGTTTCGTTCAGCTCTTTTTCATCATATCGGCCCCTGATCAAATGCAGACCCGAATAATCCGTATCATCATAAATGCCATAATAATGAAACGGCACCAGCATTCCTTTATTAATGGCATCTTTCAATGAGATTTCATAAGGAACATTATAATCACAGAGTTCATAGATATTTCTGCCATCCATACGCTCCGGTGTGGCAGTCAGACCGAGTAAAAACTGTGGCTTAAAATACTTAACGATTCTTTGATACTGCTCATTTATTGCGTGGTGAAACTCATCAATCACCAGATATTGAAAATAGTCCGGAGCAAAATACTTTTCTGAAAGATACTCACTTCTTCCTAATGTTGCTACAGAAGCAAAAATAACAGACTTGTCTGTACTCTTTTCTTCTCCTGTAAAAAAACCATAATCCTCTGAATTCCTGACATTTCGAAATGAAGCGGCAGCTTGTTTCAGAATTTCTTCCCTATGAGCAACAAATAAAACCCGTTCATAACTTTTCGAATCAAATGCCGCCAAATATGTCTTGCCCACACCGGTTGCAGCCTGCACCAATGCCCGTTTTGCACCTTCTGCTCTGGTATCCTCTAAAGCACAAAGAGCTTCAATTTGGGCACCTCGAGGCTCGTACAGTAATCGAACCTTTGTATCTTCTGACTCATTTTCCTCGTTCTGATGAGAATAATCATACCGTTCCAAATCTCTTGCCACCGCCGGGCGATGCCAGTTTTGTGAATATCGTTTTAATTCCTCATTATCAATGATAATTGAATGATGTTCGAACAAGTCCTCAAAGGCATGATAAAATTTCTCGTAATTCTTCGGATCAGAAACGCTGCTAAAACGATAATTCCACTCAATTCCGGAAGTCAGTGCACTTCTGGAAATATTTGATGAACCAATGTAGATATCGTTATATCCTCTATAATGAAAAATATATGACTTCGGATGAAAAGATCTATCCTTCTCATTATAGAAACGCATATCGACTCTGGAACCGAGTTTTTTCTTAAGAAGATATAGGGCAGACGGTTGTGTAATTCCTAAATAATTACCGGTAAGGATTCTGATTTTGGCACCTCTTTTTAAGGCATTATCCAACTCCTCAAGAAGCATCTTCACACCGGATTCCATCAAAAAAGATAGAACTCATCATAAAGGCTGCCAGCCAACTGTCACGCATTCCGCTTTTAGAAATGGAGGCTGCGATGGGGATCGTACCGTACATACACAAGGGAGAAGCGATTCCCAATGCGCTGGCAGCTACGATCCCCCCAATACCCAACGGTTTCCCGTTTAAAGAGCGGAAAGCACGATGGATAGAGTCCTTGACAAAGACGGAAACTGCCGATCCGATGACCATTCCCAACACCCACCAGACAAAAATCTGTTCCAGCTGGACCGTGAAGTAATACCAGATGTAAATAAGTTCCCGATTGAGAATTTCCACGCGCTTTTCTCCCTTCCCATAGACTTACTGACCCTGGATTTTTTGGTTGCCGGTGCTCCAGACATGCTGCTCTTTTGCGGCAGCCGGGGTATTCTGTGCCATCACGCCCACCAGTTTGTGGGGAACATAGGGTTCTTCCAGATAGGCAATCTCCTCCGGCGTCAGGGTGAGTTCCACAGCCTTGGACGCCCCCTCGATGTGATGCAGCTTGGTAGCGCCCACCACTGGGGCCGTCACCTTGGTGAGCAGCCATGCCAGGGAAACTTCTGTCATGGAAACACCCCGCTTCTCTGCTATCTGAGCCACCCGGTCAATGATGACCCCGTCCTGCTGGGCGGTAGCATCATATTTGAATTTGGCGTAGCTGTCCTCTTCAAGACGCTTGGAAGTCTCTCCCGGATGCTTGGAAAGCCGTCCGCCTGCCAGAGAACTATATGGTGTCATGGCAATATTGTCCTCTGCGCAGAGCTTTGCCATCTCCCGTTCTTCCTCCCGGAAGATCAGGTTGTAATGCCCCTGAACAGAAACAAACTTGGCAAATCCTTCTTTCTCCGCCAGGGCATTGGCCTTGGCCAACTGGTAGGCAAAACAGTTGGAAATGCCGATATAGCGCACCTTGCCCGCCTGCACGATGCGATTCAAGCCATCCATGATATCATAAAGAGGCGTTTCGTGATCCCACATGTGATAGATATACAGGTCTACATAGTCCAGTCCCAGATTGTGCAGGCTGGTGTCGATCATGTTCTGGATATGCTGCTGGCCGGTGATACCCGCGTTGATCTCTTCCTGGGTGCGTGGCAGAAACTTGGTGGCCACCACCACGTCCTCCCGTTTGGCAAAGTCTTTCAAAGCCCGGCCCAGGTATTGCTCACTGGTACCGCTCTGGTAGCCCACTGCTGTATCAAAGAAATTAACGCCCAGTTTCAGTCCCCGGCGTATGATCTCGCGGGAGTGTTCCTCGTCCAATGTCCAGCTGTGCTGACCGTTATGCGGATCACCAAACCCCATGCATCCCATACAGATACGGGAAACAGTCAGATCAGATTTTCCCAGCTTTGTGTACTTCATTCTGCTCCCTCCTTACTCCAGCCCGTTATAGACTGCATCATCCACCGGTTCGCACCACTCATTAGAGGTTGCCTCACCTGGCACTTCCACTGCGATGTGGCTGAACCAACTGTCTTTTTTTGCTCCGTGCCAGTGCTTGACCTCTGCCGGGATGGTAATGACCATGCCAGGCATCAAGCTGACAGCGGGCTT
Organism: Candidatus Blautia intestinipullorum; assembly: GCA_019120475.1. GTDB lineage: Bacteria > Bacillota > Clostridia > Lachnospirales > Lachnospiraceae > Blautia_A > Blautia_A intestinipullorum. The sequence continues at coordinate 4,920 of DWVA01000218.1, forward strand.
TCCCTCCTCCTGATACCAGCCTTCACCGGCGGTACAGATCAAAATCTGACCGCCTCCATTTTTGGCATGGTGGATATGCCAGTTATTGCGGCAGCCCGGCTCGAAAGTCACATTTGCCAGGAATACCGGGCACTTGCCAGCCTCTGTCAATGGGTTCAGATAGGAATTTCCGATGAAATACTGGGCATAGGCAGTATTGGCACTGCCAAGACCGAACACATTTCCTTTGTTGAATTGTTCTTGATCATTAATACGCATAATTTTTCTCCTTTTTAATAATTTCTTTATATTGATCGCCTGTGTATGTGCCAGACAGCGATTGCAGACTGTTTTGATCCAACCAATCCTGAAGGATTCGCGGCAAATCTGCACCGAGGTTTTCAAGAATCCCCAATTCCTTACGAACATCTGCTCTTGGGCAGAGCCTTGCAATTTCCCGTTGGAAATTGCAAGCCACACCGCCGCAATGGGAATAAAACGGTAAGATTATCTTACCGGATAAATCATTTTTCGCCAGCCAGGAAACCAGCGGCGGCGCTATACTGCCGCACCAGTTTGGAGAACCTACGAAAATTACCGAATATGGTTTCGCATTGCTGGTTCCAGATAACAAACGCGGATGGTACCCGGTCTGTACTTCCTTTCTGACTTGCTCAAGCAGTTCCGGAAACGCCATCGGATATGGCTGCCAGGGATAAATCTCGCACCAGTCGCCGCCTGTCAAAGTATGAATTGCCTGCGCGATCTGATGGGTATGACCGGTATAGGAATACGATATAATAAGAGATTCCTTCATTTTTCCTGTTTCCTGCCATAAGACATACAATTACCGATGACATCGCCGGTGCGCAGGTACTCGTAAGTAGGCATTTCAAAAAGCACCGGCTTGAGGATTCTGTAATCCAGCTTGCCAGCCTCATTCAACACATTCTCTTCGGCATAGGTGGCGTCGATGGTGCAGATAAAACTCTCAAAGCCCTTGGTGCTGTAAATATCCTCTACGCTGCACACCATCGAAACCGGGGCCTGCGGAATCATCGGTACACCCGCGTCGTCTACCACATAGTCAAACAGCATGGATTTATCCTCTTTGCTGCCGCTGACGCAGCCGGAGCGGTCTGCCCTTGGAAGCAGCGCCTCGTCTACAATATTGATGGAAAGCTTTTTGCTCTCCTTGATGCCCTTGTTGGTATAATGGGCACTGGCCAGGCTGACCATCACATGGTCATGTCCGATGATGCCGACATGGCCGACCAGCAGCCAGTTAGGTTTGCCGTCCACCATAGCGCCTACGACCACAAGCGGCGTGGGATACAATGCCAGCGCGTTTCCGATTTTTTTCTTCATAATCTGTTTCCTCCTAAAGCATTCTGCTTTTCTATTAAATTGCGGTTTACTGTGTTTCGATCATTGATACTCAGCTTCATACCGCTGCCCCTCTATTCATCAATATTTATCAATTCGTATTCCCGGCTGCCCAGCCCAATCGCTTCCGCATGTTCCAGCGTGTGCAGGCCGTTTCGGGATTCAATGCACTGAATAAGGGAAGCGCCATCCTCTGCATCATAGACTAAATCAATACACGCCTGATCTACAGCTACCGGATCAAAGGATGCCAGGATACCGATGTCGTGCATATCCGGCTCGGCGGGATTACCATCGCAGTCGCAGTCTACGCTCAGACGGTTCATCACATTAATATACAGGATATTGCCGTTCAGATAATCCACTACAGATTTTCCCGCCTCAGCCATGGATTCCAGAAAGGCGTCCTGATCGCCGCCCCACATGCTGCCCCCGGTACCGCCGGAATGGATATGCGCTTTCCCATCAGAAGAAGCAATGCCAATGGATATGTTTTTGATCGCCCCGCCGTAACCAGCCATAGAATGACCCTTGAAATGAGATAAAACCACATAGTAATCGTAGTTGGCAAAATTGGCGCCTACATAATTTTCAGTCAGATTGCTGCCGCCGGTGACGGGCAATGTCATAGAACCGTTTTCATCCATAATGTCTACATCAGCGATCGCGGTGTAATCATGATCCTCTGCCACCTGATAATGCATAGCTGTATTGGCCCGCTGGCCCCCATAGGCCGTGTTGCACTCCACAATCGTAGGATTATCAAAAGACTGTACCAAATCACCGATCAAGTCGGTGTGCAGGTAGTTGCTTCCGGGTTCTCCGGTGGAAAGCTTTACGGCAATGTTTCCGGATGGCGAGGCATTCAGCGCCTCATAAATAGCCACCATCCCTTTCTCGCTGATATCAGTCGTCATATATACGGCTGGCACATCAGCAGCGGTATCTCCGGATCCGGCCGGCGTCTCTTCATCCGCACCTTCATTTTCTTCCACTGATCGCTCCGGCTCGGAAACCGACTGACTTGTTTCTGAAGAATCAGTACTCGCCGAAACAATATGCTTCTCGGATGATCCCCCTGCCAGCAAGCCAAAGCATAACAGCGTCACGGAGCAGAAAACAGATAACCTTTTCATTTGAAACCTCCTCATATTTCATGATTTCTTTTTATTGTCTCTTTTTCCTGACAGTGTCCGCAGCAGCCTGGAAACATAATAGGCCAGGAAAATAAATGTCCCCATCATCGCCAGATAATCTAGATAAAACAACGGAACCGGCTCGCCAAAATCCAGAAATACAAACTGGGTCCGCACCAGCATATAGGTGAGTAAATCCCGCCTGAAAAACACGGTCAGACCATAAATTGCAATTCCGGCGCCGAAAACAGGGAGCAGGATCTTACGCACACGGGAAGACCGCCTCCATTTGAATGCTTTTCTTGCCAGTCCCATGAATATCCCCCAGTGCAGCCCTAAGTGCAGCGCCATCAGCACAAAGCCCCAATAGGAGGCCGCCATATGCAGAATCCGTGCAAAGGACATTCCGCCATGAAGATGCAAAAAATCAAATACATGATTAGAAAGCATGATACCGCTGACCATCATACCCAGCATGGCCAGAAACAAAAGCAGGTCAAGCGCCAGCAAAAGGATGCGGGAGGACGTAAACCGGCCGCGAAACAGATTTTGATGCCACTGCCGGTTCAGGATGTGATGCAGGATAAACAAAAGAAACATTCCGGCCCCGGCCCACTCATGCGCCGCATCGCCCCAGAACTGGTATCCCATCAGGAAAAACAGCCCCAGTGTCATCAGAATATCAATGGCGATTTTACAGATCACTTTTGGTTTCACATAGATTCCTCCCGTTTTCGCTTACTTCAGGCCCAAACCTGCGATCCAGCCGCTCACTTCGCCCTGGATATTGTCAAGTTCCCCTTCCGTCAGGGCGAGGCCCTCCAGGATATTCGCGCCTGCCGCGCTTTCCCCGATCCCGGAAAGGCTTCTCCCAAAACCGCCGCTGGCGCTGGTATTAAAAGGAATCAGAGTCTTGCCGGTAAAGTCGTATGTTTCCAGGAAGGTATAGACCGCCATCGGTGCGTCGCTCCACCAGTTGGGATAGCCCACAAAAATCACATCGTAGCTGTCCCAGTTTTCCACCTGCGCAGCCAACTCCGGGCGAGCATTCTCGGACTGCTCCTGCTGGGCAATGTCCAGCAGTGTGTCGTAATCATCTGTGTACGGTGTGGCGGGCTCAATCTTGAACAGGTCACCGCCAGTTTCGGTCTGGATCGTCTGCGCCATATGCTCTGTGTTGCCAGACCAGGAAAAATAAGCGATCAATGTGCCGCCCGCCTCAGTGGATTCTTCCGCCGCCACCGGCCCTTCGGAAATAGAAGGTTCTTCCGATACGGCGGATGTTTCAGAAGATCCGGAAGCGGGCTGCGAAGAAACTTCCGATGAACTGTTCGGTGCTTCCGAAGCGCTGTTTTCACTGGCTGCAGACTGGCCGCCGCTGCAGGCCGCCAGAGGAAACAGCAGCGCCATAGTTAAAAAGATCGAGCATAATTTTTTCATAGAAATCTTTCCTTTCTTGTCCCATCAAATCAGTATGTTCATTCCATTCCCCTTCTTATTATAGGCTGGTCAGTACAGGGTTGTTCAAATAGTCATACACCCGCCGTACCTCGCTGATTTTCCGGGTGTCCAGCATGGACGGGCACTCTTTGTCCAAGGCGGCGATTTTAGCCATATCTTCGTCATCCAGAGAAAAATCCCAAATCGCCAGGTTCTCCTCCATGCGTTCCTTATGGACGGATTTTGGAATGACGATAACACCCTGCTGCACATTCCAGCGTAAAATCACCTGTGCCGGCGTTTTGTAATGCTTCTGCGCGATTTCCTGCAGAACCGGCTCGGCAAACATCCCTTTCAATCCTTCGGCAAAAGGAGCCCAGGCTTCCGGCTGGATTTCCAATTCTCTCATCAATGAAAGTTCTTCCGTACGCTGATAGTGCGGATGACGCTCAATATAGTAAAACCTCCTGATAGGCAAAATGGGCGTGCAGTCTTTCTGCCCGCCTCCTTTTGCCGTTATTTCAACCGGTTCCCGAGGCTGTACGCCTGTTGGGGATACTGGGAGTGCTGTGTCATGGAAGGCGTGCCGCAGCCGTAACCCAGCACCATGCCCATATCCTCCAGGTTCAGATAACGCACCAGCGTTTTATAATGAACTTCCAATGCCTCAAAAGTCCAGTCGTCACTGTTCCAGGCCGCCGCTAACAGCGCAGATTTCATATGTTTGCGCTGAATGGAACTGTTAAACGCGCAGAAACGGTCGATCATGGCTTTCAGTTGGGCGCTCATCCCATAGTAGTACAGGGGTGTAACAAACACCAGCATATCGGCGGCCAGAATTTTCTTACGGATCACCTCCACATCATCCTTCTGCACGCAGGGTCCTTCGTAACCGCAGTGTATACAGCCAGTACAGGGGTGGATATCAGCATGGGCTGTATCCACGATCTCAACGCTGTGTCCGGCTTCCTCTGCACCCTGCTTAAAACAATCCGCCAGCAGATTAGAAGAACCTTTTTTGTTGGGGCTGCCCTCCAAAATAACGATTTTCATGACAGGCTCCTCCTTTACTTCATTTCCTTTTCCCAGTAACGGATCACATCCAGCTTCATCTCATCTGCCAGATGCTCCATCCTGGTAATTTCTTTTTCAGACAGTGTCAGTGCCATTGCTTTGGCTGCATCCTCCACCTGATACACTTTGGTAACGCCGATGATGGGCAGAGTCCCCTTGGCAATGGCCCATGCCACTGGGATCTGCGCTGCCGCCACGCCATGATCATCTGCAATTTCCTTCAGACAGGCATTCAGCTTTTCCAACTTGGACAGCATGGGGTTATAGACTGCGCCTCGGTCAGAATCTGCCGGGAAGGGATGCGCCGTACCGTATTTACCGGAGAGTGCCCCTTGTTCCAGAACCATATAGGCATAAAAGGTGATGCCGTTCTCTTTGCAGTAATCCAGAATGCCGGAAGTTTCCGATGAACGGTTCAACAGGCTGTAATGATTCTGAATAGCTGAAATTTTCAGGCCCTCTGCTTCCAGAATGGCCGCAGCTTCCTTAATTTCCGCAAGGTTGTGGTTGGAAAGACCGATTTGCCCGATCTTGCCGGACTTAGCAAGAGGAATCAGTTTGCGGGTCCATTCCGGCGCTCCTACCGGGTTATGAATCCAGTAGACATCCATCGTATCCACTCCCAACAGAGCGGCGCTGGTATCAAACATGGCCGTCACCGCATTTTCTGCATCCGGATCGGCGCACTGAGGCGTGAATTTATCTGAGATCAGGTAACTGTCACGGGGCACCGTACGCAGAAATCCACCAAGCACTTTTTCCGAAGCCCCCATACCATAAGCATAAGCAGTATCCCACAGATTCAATCCAGCATTCATCGCTGCGTCAAAGACAGGACGCAGATCATCGGCAGTCAGATTGCCGCCAAAGGTTCCATCGTTGCCCCAGGCCCATGCGCCAAGAGCGATTTTCGGAAATATCTTTTTCTGTTCCATAGTGTTTCCTCCTCTTCAATCAATCTTCTTTTAACAATTCACTGCACGCATTCAGCGCGTCCTCCACATGACATTTTAGCTGCTGCTCCGCTGCGGCAGCACTGTCATTTGTTATTTCCGGGAGCGAATACCCCCAAGCCGTTCACCCAGGATCGGATTTCTTCCTCAGAAGAAGCCGCTTCCTCCTCATAACAGTCAAAGATACTATCAGAGATAACAGCTTCCGGTGAAGCTGCGGCAATTTGTTCCACACTATTTGCAAGTCCTCCGGTTCCATGGGAACAGAACAGATATACATCTTTACCAGAAAGGTCGTTTTGCTCCAGGAAACTCAGAAGTGCCATCGGCGCGCCATACCACCAGTTCGGATAGCCCAGGAACACCGTATCGTATTGATCAATATTTCCTACATTTTCCTGAAGCTCCGGTCGGGCATCATCCCCTCGTTCTTCATTTGCACGTTCCAGGCATGCATCCCAGTCACTGGGATAAGGATCTGTGACCCGGATGGAAAACAGCTCTCCGCCGGTCTCCTCCTGTACCCATCCTGCCAGCTGCTGGACATTTCCAGGAGGGATGACACTGGGAGATGTAACTGCATCTACATCTTCTGCCAAAATCGCATTATCCGCCCAGGAAAAATAGGCTACCAGAATATTACTTCCATTCATTCTTTTCGGAGAAGTCTGTGATTCCGATTGCGTCTCGCCGGACAGATCCACCGATAATGAGGAAGCGTCTTCCTGCCCTTTGCTTTGGCCGCATGCTGTAAGAGAAAAGACGATTGCTATCGTCAGCAAAAGAGAAAGTATCTTTTTCAATGTTGTTTCCTCCTTTTTTTCAGAGAAATATGTTCCTGAGATAGATCCTGGAAATCTTTCAACTTCCTTTTTCATTATATTGGCCTTGCCTTTAAATGTCTAATATTTATGATTCATCTTTATCCATACGTTTTTAGTATCAATAACGATATAAAAAGTCTCCGGAGGAAAGCGCTCCGGAGATTCTCTCTAATCTGCTTTTATTCAATTCTCGCCCGGAGCAGATTGATCTCCTGGATGAACAGAGACGTAGCCGGTGAAAACAGGTTATTCTTCTTCCACACCAGTACACTATGAGTCATGCGGCGCGGTTCCAGAGGAATAAAACGCAGGCGCGGATCACTGCGGATTGCCAGCGCCCCATCCATGCAGAAGGCGCATCCAAGTCCCTCTGCCACCATTAGTGCAGCATTGGAAAGCAGGGTATAAAACAGCGGAATTTTCAGTTCTTTTTCTTCACACCCCAGCCAGTTCAGAATTTCCGCACGGATGCTGTCTCGTAATGGCAAAATCAGAGGATAGGGTACAACATCCTCTGCTGTAAGAGATTTCTTTTCTGTCAGCGGGTGGTCATCCCGTACCAGGAGCCCCCATGTATCCTGTTGCGACAGACGAACATAATCAAACTTGGTTACATCAATGGGTTCCAACAGCAGACCAATATCCACCAGTCCTTTATCCAAACGGTCTTTCACATTATCTACTGTTTCATTATAGAGCGTAAACTGTACTGCAGGATATTTTTCAGAAAATTCTTTTATGAGCTTTGCCAACGTCTGACCGCCAACAGCTTCCGAAGCGCCGATCACAACCATACCGCTGATATCGTTCTGCCGTTCTACAAAAGACTTTTCCAGACGGTCTGCCAATTCCACGATTTCCTGTGCTCTCTGACGGAAAAATATACCGTCATCAGTCAGGGTCAGTCCGTTTCTGCCGCGCAGCATCAACGTTACACCAAGTTCCCGCTCAAGATCCATCATTTGACGGCTCAACGTAGGCTGAGTCACATGCAGGATATCTGCCGCTCTTGTGATATTTTCTTCCTGTGCTGCCGTCAAAAAATAACGGAGTGTACGGAGTTCCAAAATTACATCCCCCTTATTGTATTCTTGTTCTTATCATAAACGAAACAGCCAGGAAAGGCAATACATCATAGATCATCCGCAATACCTAATAAATGAATCAGTCTCCAAAATACGCGGAGATCTCCTTCATCCGCTGGGTTTGGCTGACATGGAAAGGGCAACGGGAATCGCAGTGACCGCAGGCAATGCAATCTGAAGCTTTCCGCTCCAGGTGGGCATAATGATCCTGGGCCAGCTCATCACCGGCTTTTGCCAGATCGTAATACTTGTTGATAAGCCCCACATCCAGACCGGCAGGGCAGGGCTGACAGTGGTTGCAGTACACGCACATGCCGCTGGACTCCGAAGGCGTGAAACTGCCTAGGACGGAATAATCCTTTTCCTCTTCTGCAGCGGTGAGGAAACCGAGAATCCGCTTCAAATCCTCCCGGTTTCGCACACCTGGCAGTACCGTCAATACGCCAGGGCGGTCCAGGGCATACTGCATACACTGGTATTCCGTCAGGGCCTGACCAAAAGGCGATGTTTTTGCGTCCAACAACTGTCCGGCGCTGAACGCCTTCATCACCGAAATGCCTACGCCTTCCGCATTACACCGGCGGTAAAGCGCGGCCCGTTCTCCACCGCTGCCGACGGCGTACTCCCCGTGACGGTAGTCGTAGGCAGGGTTGATGCTGAACATCAGCATATCCAGGATGTGCATATCCAGCACTTTTTCCGCCACTGCAGGAGTATGAGAAGACAGTCCAATGTGACGAATGACGCCCTGGCGCTTCAAATCTTCTATGTAGGCGATAGTTCCATGAGCTGTTGCCTTTTCCAAATCGGAAAATTCATCAATACAGTGGATAAAACCAAAGTCGATATAATCCGTCCGCAGGGCTTTCAACTGCCAGTCGACAGAACGCTTGATCTCGTCCAGATCCAATGTCCAGCCGTATTTTCCGCTGCGGTAATCCGCACCGAAATGAATCTGAAAGTATATCTTGTCCCGGCATCCGGACACCGCCCGGCCATATGCCGGAAAGGGCGCAGCGTCCCCTGCGGCCATGTCGAAGTAGTTGACGCCGTTTTCCAGCGCCATGGCAATGGTCTTTTCGGCTTCCTCCTCACCAGAAGCACCAAGAGAACTGTTTCCCATGCCGATGATACTGATCTGTTCGTCTCCGTGGAGTAATTTACGATACTCCATAGAATCCTCCTTACATCTTACTTTTCAAATTTTCTATTGTTCGGATTTCTTTAGCTGGAACACCGGCCATGACTGTATCAGCCGACACATCTATCTGATGACCATTTTCCTGCGCGCCCTTTGCAAAAGCCGCCGCCATAGCTGCGGTGTTTCCGTGCGGCCGGGGGCTGCCGTTTAAGACAAGTATTTTCATCCCTTAGTCCTCCAAAGAGAAGGTGACGGTTACATCACCGCTGCCCAAAGCCTCTTCCCAGCCGGTAAGATCATCAATGTGGCCCAACCGGGTATAGCTCCAGGAATTAGAGCCGTAGAACATGACAATTTGATTGCCCTGATACAGAACGATGTCCCCGGCCTGCGTGGTGGTTTGCTGGTTGCTGGCAGGAATGCTTGTTCCCAGAGGCCCGACTTTTTCAAAACCGGAATAGTCGCTCATCTGGATGGTGACGGGACCTTGTTCCATCATATCCACCAGCGCATCCACCGCTTCATTTTCTTCTAAAGCAGCAGTAAAGGTGCTGCCGCCAACCTGTACTTTCATCTGCATTTTGCTGTTTTCCTCCTCAACCTGCCTGTTTTCAGCGGCCTCCGCTTCCTGCCCACTGCTGCCGCAGCCAGTAAGCAGCACTACCAGGGACATCATAACAATAAATGCCAAGGACAAACCTTTTTTCATAGTTTGATCACCACTTTCTTAATAGAATGACTTATAGAAACAGTCTGACAAAAACAAGATAAGCTGCGTTAAGCCAGAAAGAGTTCCCCACCAAAAATAAGTTCCCAGAAAAACTCCTGCCACCAGTAGAATACCACCCAGCCATCCGCTCACTTTCGAGATGCTGAAATAAGAGAACACAAAGAGAAAGGTTAAAATAAATGCCGGATTCGTAAGTGAAGCAGGAAATCCGAGATAAAGGTCAGCCCAAAGGTCCCGACACAGGCATAGGAACAATCTGCCACAGAGGAACCGAGTCCTGTCAAAAGACCAGCTTTAGCGCCTAAGCTCCAGGTTCTTTGTACAGTCAGCGCACCGATCGCTCCCACTGGAAGTCCAAATAAAAGACCGATCAAAATTCCCCTCAGCAAATATTCCATGCCATACCTCCTCTATGCGGAAAAAGGAGCCCACAAGGTCTCCCTTTCCCTCTTTCACGCACAGGCACAGACGCTTTTAGCCTCCTGTTTCTGCACCTGTACAGTTCCGGTCCCCTCTTTAATATCACGGATAATTTCTCCGACAGCCGGTACTGTAATGCGGCTGCCTGCAAGAGGATTTTTGATGCTGAGTACCGGTGTTGTAATCGCAGCTTCCACCTCGCTGCGCTCAAAGGCCAGGTCGCAGTCGATCATCTCGCAATTGATGAGTTTCAATCCTTTGCAGTAGCAAAGAGGCTGTGTTCCGATGATTTTACAGTTTTCAAAAGTGACGTTCTCGCAGTACCAGGCCAGATACTCACCTTTTACAACGCTGTTCCGGACGGTGACATTTTTTGCATGCCAGAAAGCATCCTTAGTATCAAAGGTGCAGTTTTCAAAAACGGAATCCTCAATGTACTGGAAGGAATATTTGCCTTTCATGCGTACGTTCGTAAAGTGCAGATTTGCAGAACGCATCATGAAGTATTCGCTCTCGACGTCGCAGTCCTCCATTTCGATACCCCGGACAGACCAGCCGAACTCCGGAGAAATCACGTTGCAGCCTTTCATCTTTACATCGGCGCATTCGCGCAGGGCCTTGATACCGTGAAGCTTGGTGTTTTCGATAGTAATGTGGTCGGAATACCACAAGGCGGCCCGGCAGAGCTCCGTCATCTCCGAATCACGGATCACAAGGCCATGGTCATGCCAGAAAGGATATCGCAGGTTAAAAAAGTTATGTTCTGCCTGTATGTTTTGACATTCTTTGAAAGCGCTCTCTCCATCGGCAGGGCCGTCAAAGGAGCAGTCCTTTACCACAATATCACTGCTGCCGTAAAGAGCCCTCTCTGCATCAAAAGTCTGATTCTGAATCGTTCTCATATGGAAACCTCCTTATAATCGTTTTTATTTCTTCTTCATTTGATAGATGAGATAATCAAGACAATCGATCCGCTTTTCCTCCCGGTGAAGCTTTTCTAATAAATGCTTTCTATGACCAGAAAGAAGCTGTATCTGCTGTTCCTCATCATCACTGTCCTGAAGAGCCATAAACTTTTCTATCATTTCGTCGGTACATCCAGCATCCTTTAAATTCTGCAAAACACTGTAAGCATAAGGATTGCTGGCTGTCTCCCGCTTTGCTGTATTATTTTTACGCATTTTTTATTCCTCATCACTAATAACCACGATCTGGTTATCCCAGCCCTCCAGAACGGGGTTATTTTCTACAGCGTCCACAAATTCTTCTGTGGCGTCGAGTGTGCCAACCCTGGTATTACTGCTCGTTGATTATAGGAACGCTCCATTGCATACCTGCAATACCTGACCTTTCACATGACGTCCCATCTTACTGGCCAGATACAGGCAGGCATACGCCTGATCCAAAGGATCGCATTCCGGACCGGGGAAATAAACAAAATGGCCGCTGTATTTCAGCATTTCCGCTCCGCCAGGCTGTTCTCCCGCCTTATTTGCCAAGTGCGCCGGCGTAACGGTCGCTCCGGGAGCTACCGCATTGCAGCGGATGTTGGTGTCAATAAGCCGCATCGCTACATTCTTAGTCAGTGTGTTCAAAGCGCCCTTTGTGGAAGTATATGTAGCTCCGCAGAAGGGTCGGGTGCCGTTGACGGAAGAAACATTGATGATAACCCCGTCATTCTTAGGCAGAAAAATCTTCAGAGCCTCCCGGATATACCGCATGGGTCCTCCCAGATTGGTGTTCATCACATACATCATCCAGTCGTCATCAGTTTCATCAATCATTTTCTGTTCTCCGATACCAGCGTTATTGATAAGAATGTCAACATCGCCAAATTCTTTCAGCGCAGTATCAAACACCCGTTTCGTATCCTCGGTGGAGCAGACGTCGGCTGCCACGCCGACAGCCTTTCCGCCTTTCCCGCGGATGCCATCCACGACATCCTTCAGCTTATCTTGATGTCTGGCTGTGAGTACCACCGCCGCGCCTTCTTCAGCAAACAGTTCCGCCATCGTCCGGCCCATACCATAGCTGGCTCCGGTGATGATAGCGACTTTATCTTTCAACATTTCTTGTTCCATTTCATCATTGCTTTTCCTTACGCCCTCAGTTTACTTCCTAGAATATAAAATATCAAATACTTATGTTTTATGGTTTTTCATAACTAAATCAAATGAAAAATCAATACAGATACCTCTGTTCAAGTATTTATAGTTCATCGTCAGGACTCCTTTAGAAGTTTCATTTCTATAACCCAAGTATATACATCAGCAGATTATATACCAAATACTTATCTATTATCATTTTTCATAGTTGATGCTTATATTATTGTCCGTTATACTAAATATCAGGAGGCGATTTTAATGGAATTTCGATTGTTAGAATATTTTTTAGCTGTAGCAAGGGAACAGAATATTACTGCGGCGGCAGAGTCTTTGCATATCTCTCAGCCCGCCTTATCCACTCAGCTCAAGGCTCTGGAAACAGAGCTGGGCAAGCAGCTCCTCATTCGCGGCGTAAAAGGTTCCCGCAAAGTTGTTTTGACAGAAGAAGGGATGATTCTGCGTAAACGCGCAGAAGAAATGATCTCACTGATGCGCCGCACAGAAGAAGAAATCACAGGTTCCAACGACACCATCGCAGGTAATGTTTTCATCGGAGCCGGAGAAACGGAAACCGTTCGTTTATTTGCACAAGTTGCTAAAAAATTGCAGCAAAAATATCCAGATATCCGGTATCATATCTCCAGCGGAAACGCAGAGCATGTATTGGAATATCTGGATAAAGGACTCATTGATTTCGGATTGCTTTTTACAGAGATTGATTTACAGAAATATGAAGCCGTCCCGGTTCCTATCAAAGATACCTGGGGGGTTTTAATGCGCAGGGATTCTCCTCTGGCCGAAAAAGAAGCAATCTGCCCGGAGGATCTGTGGGATAAACCTTTGATTGTTTCCCATCAAAAGGGAGATAACATTTATTTGGGACGTTGGCTTAAGCGGGAAGAATCTGAACTTCATATTGTCGCCACCTATAACCTTATTTTCAATGCCTCACTATTGGTGGATGAAGGACTTGGATACGCCTTGTGCTACGATAAACTCATTAACACGCAGGGAAGCAACCTTTGCTTTCGTCCGTTTTCTCCCCGGTTGGAAGCACGGGGATTTATCGTATGGAAAAAATATCAGATATTTTCCAAAGCATCAAAAGTTTTTATTGACTATCTAAAAAAGGAAATTCAAAAAAAGGGGTGCATCTGCACTGGAATTTAAAATTTCAAGTCAGCACTACGCTAAAAGACGCCGGAAATCTGATATCTCTCGGATTTCCAGCGTCTTTTCTTTTTACTGTCCTTTTTTATGATTTGCTTATGTCTCTTATACAGTCTGTTCTTTGTGCCCGTTTACTACCAGCAGATGACTTTTGATCAGTACTGGACGGACTGCGTTGTATACTACCGCGACCAGGATCGTGGAAACTACCGCGTTAAAGAGGGTAGTCATGGTGCTCAGCTTTGCCAGTGCCTCCGCCAGCTCCTGAGGCTGTCCCAGAATGAACTGCTTGTAAAAATATCCGACTACAGGATCGGCTACCACATTAAAGGCAAGCCCTGCCACAGAAGCGATCACGCTCCATTTAAACACATATTTTTTGTCTGTGCTTTCATTAATATGAGCGATCCGGTGAGCTACCAGTCCGGTGATCAGTCCGATACAAAGCTTTAATATGATCGTCTTTGGCGCCACTGTAATATATACAGGATCCATCAGATCCGCGATCCCCATTCCCACGGCTCCTGCGATTCCGCCGTACCATCCGCCCAGAAGGAGCGCAGCCAGCACACAGAAAGCATTTCCCAGATGAATGGATGTAGCGTCTCCTCCCGGAACCGGTATCTTGATCTGCAGGAAAGTAAATACCACATAGCAGAGAGCGGCCATAAGCGCCGTCTGCGCAAGTTTTGTAATCATTTTGTTCTGACTGTTCATAAATTCTGTCCCCTCTTTCTTTTGATGTACTGCTATCATACGCAAAAACTGTACATTTGAAAATACACAATTTTAACAATTTTAAAGAGGACAGTTTTGTTTTTTATAACGCTGCCGGATTCCTCAAATGCCTTTTTTATACAGAATAAAGGAATAAAGCCCCGGCACGACTGCCATAAGGATCGCCGCCCCGACCATCCATTCAGTCTGCAGGACAGCGCCGTTGATAATAAAGAGGATACCGCAGAGAACAAACAGCCAGGAAGCCATTCTGTGAGTCCTGTTCCAGTTTTCCTCACTGTTCAGCGTCCATGGAAGCTTGATCCCTACCGTATAATTCTGTTTGATCCTGTGCATGTAATTTCCCATGATGATAAATACGATCCCGACGCAGACATTCGTTATCATTCCAATATCCACCTTTTTCCCCAGAGCAATGGCGTAGCAGGAAAAGTTTACGATCAGGGAAAGCACCGGAATGATCCAGAGGATCAGGCGCATCAGTTTTTCGTCGATATTTCTCTTTTTCGGATCATTGGTCGTGGCAAAAAACAAAATAAGCTCTACTGCCGTCATAATCCCCGGAATTCCGAAAACCGTAAAAGCCTTGCTGCTCCAGCCGTTGGCCTCTCCGCCGCTTCCGAAATGGGTGGCGATCCTGTCTGGAAGCTGGTTCCACAGGATCAATCCCACGATGATAGGGCAAATGCTGACGATACACGCCAGTATCAGTGTCCATTTATACTTTTTATAGTTCGCTTTCATTCTTATTTCCTCCCTTCAGATCCGTAAGCCATAAAAGTATTTCGTCCACCACGGTAGTGTTCAGTTCATAATAAACATAGTTCTTCACCTTTGATTCCCATACCAGACCTGCCTTTTTCAGAATGCCCAGATGATAGGATATCGTCGCCCCGGTCATGTCGAAATGGCTGCCGATTTCTCCGGCAGACAGCTTCCCGTTCTTGAGAAGCTGAAGAATCTCCCGCCGTACCGGATCCGACAGGGCTTTAAATGTATCTGCAAAAGACATTTCTCCATCTCCCTTCTTCTTTAATATTTAGAAATATTTCTAAATAGAATATACTTCCGGGAAAGGAAAATGTCAATAGTTATTTAGATTTTTTTCTAAATAGTTTTTTTTCTGTATTCTCTGGGCGTTATTCCATACCTGGCTTTAAATTGCCGGTTAAAATTCGACAGATTTTCAAATCCGGCGTTTGCGGCGATCGTTACGATCTTTTCGTCGCTGCGGCGGAGATTTTCGGCGGCGGCGGACAGGCGTCTGTCGTTTACATAGGATATAAAGCTTCCTCCTGTCATCTGTTTGAACCATCTCATAAAATGGCTGCTGCTCCAGCCGCAGAAGTCCGCCATATCCGCTACGGTCAGAGGCTCCCTGTCCCTTCTCTCGATTTCCTGCAGAACACTTTTCAGGCGTTCCATATCCGGCGAAATATTATGGGGGCTGCCCGGAAATTTCTGCACAAGAAGAAAGATCAGTTCAAGGGCTGCAGCCTTTACGCCAAGTTCAAATCCAGCCTCTCTTGATCCGCACAGACGCTCCATCTGCTGAAGACAGGCTGCTGTCTTTTCATATCCTTCTTCTCCGCCGGAAAGCCGCACCGGAGGAAGGAGCCTTCCGGCCGCAAGAGGATTCAGATACTCCCCGGCGCAGACATCCGCCGCGCCGGCCCCCAGGAATTCTACCTCAAATATGATATTTTCATATTCCATGGAATGTCCCGGCTCCCTTCGAATGGCATGAAGAGTGCCCGGGGGTATCACAAAAATATCGCCTTCTTTTCCCGGATATGTTTTCATGCCAAGCTGGATTTTTCCTCTCCCCTTTTTCACATAGATCAGTTCCATCTCCTTATGCCAGTGAAGGACCACGGAAGGAAAATCCAGGGGAATGGTACAGGGATAAATATTAAAGGGGAAAAGTCTGCTGCCATGCTTTTTTGTCTCTTCATACCGTTTTTTTATTTTTTCTTCTCTTTCTGATCCCATTCAGAACCTTCTCCTTTTCATTTTGTCAGGATTTTAAGAAAAACAGGCTTCTCCCTTTTCCGGGTATCATCCTGCCCTCACCCAAGTATGATAGGATTGTATCATTATTTGCAACCATTTTACAAGATAAAACCTCTGATCCATGGTAAAACATAATCATACAAAAGACGTCTGCAGATTCTGAGATCTGCAGTATATGAAGCGGCAGTACAGAAAACAGAAATCCAGTCGCACGAAAGGAGTTTATTATGAGTACATCCATGAATCTTACTCTCACCCGCCTCCTGGGAAAAAGTCCGGCGGAGGCTTCTAATGAAGAAATTTACACCGCTCTTCTCAGACTGATCCAGGAAAAGAGCGCCAGCCGCACGGCGGACGCCGCCGGACGGAAACTTTACTATATTTCCGCCGAGTTTCTCATCGGAAAGCTTCTTTCCAACAATCTGATCAATCTCGGCCTTTATGACGAGGTCCGTTCCGTCCTTGCCGAAGCTGGAAAAAATCTTTCTGACATTGAAGAACTGGAGCCGGAACCCAGTCTGGGAAACGGAGGTCTGGGAAGACTGGCCGCCTGTTTTCTGGACAGTCTCGCAACCTTAAACCTTCCGGGAGACGGCGTGGGGCTCCGCTATCACTGCGGACTTTTCCATCAGAATTTCAAAAACGGCGTGCAGAATGAATCTCCTGATTACTGGCTGACTCCCCAGAGCGCCGCAGAGCCTACGGATATCCTTTTCCCGGTATCTCTTGCGGGAAAAGAGTATTCCGCCCGCCTTTACAGACTCCCTGTCACCGGCTACGAGGGACGGACAAACAGCCTGAATCTTTTCGATCTGGATTCTGTAGATGAATCCATTATCGGAGACGGCATCTCCTTTGACAAAAAGGACATTGCAAAGAACCTGACACTGTTTCTGTATCCGGACGATTCTGACGACGACGGACGTCTTCTGCGTATCTACCAGCAGTATTTCATGGTCTGCGCCGGAGCGCAGCTTATCCTGAAAGAATGTGCGGACAGAGGCTGCAATTATCATGATCTTGCGGATTACGCCGCTATACAGATCAACGACACCCACCCCAGCATGGTAATCCCGGAGCTGATCCGCCTTCTGGAGCTTCACGGCATCGAATTTGAAGAAGCTGTACAGATCGTTACAGATACCTGCGCCTATACTAATCATACGATTCTTGCGGAGGCTCTGGAAAAATGGCCCAGAAGCTTCCTGGAGCAGGTAGTTCCCCAGCTTATGCCTGTGATTGAAAAGCTGGACGTTCTCGCGCGCACCAGAACAGATAACGAAGCCGTAGCTGTTATTGACAAAAACGACGTGATCCATATGGCTCACATGGATATCCATTTCACCCACTCCACCAACGGCGTGGCGGCCCTCCATACGGAAATTTTGAAAAACAGCGAGCTGGCTGATTTTTATCAGCTTTATCCTGAAAAATTCAATAACAAGACAAACGGCATCACGTTCCGCCGCTGGCTTCTGAAATGCAATCCTGCCCTGGCAGATGAAATCGAGGCTCTTATCGGACCCGGATTCAAAAAAGACGCCTCCCAACTGGAAAAGCTTCTGGCATTTACAGAAGATAAAGAGATCCTGAAAAAATTCGCGGAGATCAAAAAGGAAAACAAAAAGGAACTTGCCCGCTGGCTGAAAGCGAAGCAGGGCGTCAGCCTGAATACAGAGGCCATGTTCTCTATCCAGTCCAAGCGTCTTCATGAATACAAGCGCCAGCAGCTTAATCTTCTGTTTCTGATCCATCAGTATTTTGAGATCAAAGCGGGACATAAGCCCTCCGTACCGCTGGTAAGTATTTTCGGCGCAAAGGCGGCTCCAGCATATATTATTGCCAAAGATATCATCCACGCTCTTCTCACTCTGTCAAAAGTGATAGAAAACGATCCGGAAGTATCTCCCTGGATGCAGCTTGTTTTCGTAGAGAATTACAATGTCACCGCCGCCGAGAAAATGATCCCGGCCTGCGACCTTTCCGAACAGATCAGCCTTGCGTCAAAGGAAGCCTCCGGAACAGGAAACATGAAATTCATGCTGAACGGCGCCCTGACCCTTGGAACCATGGACGGCGCCAACGTGGAGATCTGCGAGGCGGTGGGACAGGAAAATATCTACATCTTCGGCCAGAGCAGCAAACAGGTTATCCACCGCTACGCAGAAGGCGATTACTGTGCGGCCGACTGGTACGAAGGCGATCCCAATCTGCGCCGCGCCATTGATTTCCTGACCGGGAAAGAAATGATGAAATATGGCCTGAAAGAACAATTAGGCCGTCTGCAGCACGAA